>NZ_JBEYID010000014.1:0-219029 GCF_040635605.1 Streptosporangium sp. NPDC006930
GGAAGTTAAGCTCTTCAGCGCCGATGGTACTGCACCGGGGACGGTGTGGGAGAGTAGGTCACCGCCGGACAATCTTTTACGAAAAGGGCTCCCACTGTTTGGTGGGGGCCCTTTCGTGCTTTCACTGCCCCCTTTTTTTCAAGCGATGTCTCAGGACCGTCCAAGGGACGCTCGGGGCATTAGAAAGTCGGGGCTCGAGGTTTCGGCGAATGGGCTTCCGCTGAGGGGGCCCTTTTTGCGTTATGGGGAGTCTCAACTAAGCGATCTTCAGCTCCCACGGCAAGGTGCCGGCCGGCAGCTGGGACGACTCCGGGATTCTCTCAAAGGCCATCCGCAAAGGGTCCGTCGCGATGTCCATGATCATTCATGGGTGCAAGGGAAGGGCGTATGGACTTTCAGGGGCTTGCTAGGCTGGAAGGGCCGGGCCACCCCACCAGCGGGTGGCCTTCGTCGCGCCAGACCACGATAGGGCGGGGCAGCGATAGCGAACGGGGCGCACCCCGCGGCCGGAGACCGCCCGGATAGCGAACGTCTCATCCGAACGAGGAGATGGGACGCGCTCGCAGAGTGACCCAACGAATGGACCAGAAGTGAACAGTGACAACGGGCCTGAGGGCGCGGGCCGTCGCGAAGAGAGCGAAAACCGCGGATCCGGTGGCCAGGGAGGCCGCCGCAGCGATCGCGCAGGTGGTGACAGGGGACGTCCGGGTGACGGTCCCCGGTATGGTGAGCGCCGAGAAGGGCGCCCGAGTGGTTCTTACGGCTCTCGTGATCGTGGCGACCGGCCGTCCTACAACCGTGACGACCGCGGTTCCGGTCGTCCTCCGTTCAACCGTGACGACCGCGTAGGGGGCGGGCAGAGGCCCTCAGGGCCGCGCGGCGAGGGCCAGCGTTCTTATGGTGACCGCGAGTCTCGCGGTGGCTCCTACGGCTCTCGTGATCGTGGCGACCGGCCGTCCTACAACCGTGACGACCGCGGTTCCGGTCGTCCTCCGTTCAACCGCGATGATCGCGGTGGTGAGCGCAGGCCGTTCAACCGTGATGACCGTCCGGGCGGTGGCTATCGCGGGGATCGTCCCGCGTTCAACCGCGACGATCGCGGTGGTGGTGGCCGTCCCCCCTTCAACCGCGATGATCGCGGTGGCGAGCGTAGGCCGTTCAACCGTGATGATCGGCCGTCGTCCAGCCGTGATGATCGTGGTGGCGAGCGTCGTTCGTACGGTGACCGTGACCAGTCGCGTGGTCAGTACGGTTCGCGTCCCGATGGTGGTGAGCGCAGGCCGTTCAACCGTGATGACCGTCCGGGCGGTGGCTATCGCGGGGATCGTCCCGCGTTCAACCGCGACGATCGCCCCGGTGGTGGCCGTCCCCCCTTCAACCGCGATGACCGCGGTGGCGAGCGTCGTTCGTACGGTGATCGTCCTGGTGGTGGGTATCGCGGCGATCGGCCGTCGTCTAACCGCGACAACCGCGGTGGTGACCGTCCCCCGTTCAACCGCGACGATCGCGGTGGCGAGCGTAGGCCGTTCAACCGTGATGATCGGCCGTCGTCCAGCCGTGATGATCGTGGTGGCGAGCGTCGTTCGTACGGTGACCGTGACCAGTCGCGTGGTCAGTACGGTTCGCGTCCCGATGGTGGTGAGCGCAGGCCGTTCAACCGGGACGACCGTCCGGGCGGTGGCTATCGCGGGGATCGTCCCGCGTTCAACCGCGACGATCGCCCCGGTGGTGGCCGTCCCCCCTTCAACCGCGACGATCGCGGTGGTGGCCGTCCTCCGTTCAACCGCGATGACCGCGGTGAGCGCAGGCCGTTCAACCGGGACGACCGGCCGGGGGGTGGGTATCGCGGCGATCGACCGTCGTTCAACCGTGACAGCCGCGGGGGGGATCGTCCTCCGTTCAACCGTGATGATCGGCCGTCGTCCAGCCGTGATGATCGTGGTGGCGAGCGTCGTTCGTACGGTGATCGCGACCAGACTCGTAGCCGCTACGGTTCGCGGCCGGATGGTGAGCGCAGGCCGTTCAACCGTGATGACCGTCCGGGCGGCGGGTATCGCGGGGATCGTCCCGCGTTCAACCGCGACGATCGCGGTGGTGACCGTCCTCCGTTCAACCGCGATGACCGCGGTGAGCGCAGGCCGTTCAACCGGGACGACCGTCCGGGCGGTGGTCCTCCCTTCGGGAACCGCGACCGCGACGGTGAGGGTTCCCGCACTCGCTATGGCCGGGACGACCGGTTCGGGGGGCGCGACGAGGCTCCCAGCGGCCAGCGTGAGGAGTTGCCCGAGCTCGCGCCGGACATCACCGCGGAGGAGCTCGACAAGGAGATCCGCGAAGAGCTGCGTTCTCTTCCGCTCGACCTCGCGGATCTGATCGCCCGTCATCTCGTGGCGGCCGAGAGGGCTCTTGGCGAGGACGACGCGGAGCGGGCCTACGAGCACACGAAGGTCGCACGCCGCTTCGCGGCCAGGATCGGAGTGATCCGTGAGGCCGTCGGTATCGCGGCCTACCGCGCCGGTCACTTCTCCGAGGCGCTCAGCGATCTGCGCGCGGCTCGCCGGATGACAGGTTCCGACTCGTTCCTGCCGATCATGGCGGACTGCGAGCGCGGTCTTGGCCGCCCCGAACGTGCGCTTGACCTGGTCCGTTCCAAGGAGGCCGAGCGGCTCGACCGCGTCGGCAAGATCGAACTCGCCATCGTGGAGTCCGGCGCCCGGAGAGACCTCGGCCAGAACGACGCCGCGGTCATCACCCTCCAGCGCCTTCCCGAGCTGCGTGACACCCGTCCCCAGCCCTGGTCGGCCCGCCTCGCCTTCGCTTACGCCGACGCGCTGTCCGCGGCGGGTCACGAGGGGCCGGCCACGGAGTGGTTCGGCCGGGCGATGACCTTCGACGAGGACGGCGAGACCGACGCGGCCGAGCGTTACGCGGAGCTGACGGGCGCTGTCATCGAGGACATCGAAGAGGACGACATCGAGGACGGGGAAATCTTCGTCGACGGCGACACCCGCGCCAACGATGACGCCGGTACCGGTGCCGGTGCCGAGGGCGATGACGACGTCGATGTCGATGTCGATGTCGACGATGACGCCGACATCGCCGACATCGCCGACATCGACGACGTCGCGGCTCTGGACGAGGAGATCGAGGCCGAAGACGATCTCTTTGACGACGACTTCGACGCGAATCCCCCCACTGCCGATGACGCTCCGGACAACGGTTCCATCGACGAAGAGCACTCTGCCGAGAAGAGCTCCCCTGAGAAGGTCTCTTCCGAGGGCGAGGCGGTCGACGCCGAGCGGAAGACGGAGGAGAAGCCGGGCAAGGTTGAGCACGCCGTCGGTCCTGCCTTCATCGAGCCCGACTTCGGCGACATTCTGAGTGACGTCTCCGACGCCGACTCAGATGAGGACGAGGATCCGCGCGAGGACGACGAGCAGGGCCAGGGCAAGGCCGAGAAGAAGTAAGTCCAGGGGACCTTCACCGCATTCCGGGTGGACGAGCTGGGCGCCCGGAATGCGGGAGGTGTCTCCATCGTTCTTAGCGAGGGGAATGCCAGGTTTACCTGGCGGGTGAATCGCTTCCCTGTCACCGTTCCTATGTTTGAAACGGTCAGGGCTTGGCCGTCGCCTACCTCCACAGAGGGAGGCGAGAAGCCGCTCCTTTCGAGGAGCGGAGGAGTCACAACGGCCCCGAGCTTTGCAGGGCACGTTTTCACGGCTGGATTCGATCCAGCCAGTGCAGGATTCCGGCCACGTTGGACGGGGCGCCGCTCAGCAGCTCGAATTGTTCAGCGGTCGCCTCGTCCGCCTTCAAAGCCGTGTAACGGTCGCGGGTGCGCTCTCTGACCATGGCAACGGCGTGATCCAGGTCCATGCCCTCCGTGTGGGCCTGACGGGTCAGGTCGACCCAGACACGAAGCTCCTCGGCGGAGCGTCCCAGGATCTCCTCCACATCCGTGACCGGTCCGTAGTGACTGAAGAGCAGCCTTTGCGGGCCCAGTGCTTTGAACAGGGCGATCGAGTCCAACGCGGTCCGCAGGTCGAAGTCCGGCGGAGGCGTGGCGGGACGCAGGTCGCCCGTCTCAGGGAGGTAGACCCCGGCCGCGTCGCCGACGTAGAGGTCTCCGGTGCCGGAGTCGATGAGTCCGACATGGTGTTTGGCGTGCCCCGGCGAGTAGTGGCTGTTCAGGGTACGCCCGTTGCCGAGGTCGATCGTGTCGGTGTCGTCGAGCGCGCGGATCCGTGAGGCTTCCGTCGGGGAGAGTTCGCCGAACAGGGTGTCGAGCTTGTCGCCCCAGACCATTCGCGCGCTCGCCATCAGCCTGGATGGATCGGCGAGATGACGGGCACCCTTCTCGTGAACCACGATCTCCGCATTCGGGTAGAAACCGGCGATGTCGCCGACCCCGCCCGCGTGATCCAAATGGATGTGCGTGACGACGACCGTGGCGAGATCTCCGGGTCCGACGCCCAGCGAGGTGAGGGCATCACGCACCACGGGAGCGGAGGTGGAGGTACCGGTCTCAACCAGGCAGGGACGGTCTCCGAGGATCAGGTATCCGGCCGTGATGCTGGAGTACCCGGCCATCCTCGTATCGATCTCATAGACGTCCCCACCGAGGGCGGTGATGTTGTCCACAGGCCACCTCATAACTGGAACCGGTATCCACAGAACAGTATTCGGCCATTCCGTCGCAGCTCACATCGTAGAGAGTCGTCCTCGACAGGCAGGATCGAGGGAGGATCGCATGGATCGTAACGAGGTCATTCTCGTGGGCCGCCTACCTGAGGTGGTCCACATCAGGCCGTTGCAGAGCGGAGGCACGCTCGGCACCTGGCGGCTCATCGTCCGGCGGCGACATCGCGGGCGTGGCGCCCGGGTCGACACCATTCCGTGCGCGTCGTTCGAGACCGATGTCATCGAGGCCGTGGCCAGTTGGCTTCCCGATGACATCGTCGAGGTGACGGGTTCGCTGCGTCGGAGATGGTGGGGAAGCGAAGGGGCCAAATCGTCCGGCTACGAGGTCGAAGTGCGTTCGGTGAGACGTCTTGAGCGCAAGGTCATCACGATCCTGGCCTGCGACGAGGAGGCTCCTGCGCCCGTCCCGCCTCGGCCGGTGCGCTCACTCCTGCCTGTGAGAAAGAGGGCCACGGTACGGGGAGGGGGGCCGCGGCTCATCCAGGCGAGGTCGGGTAACTGACGCCCTACCTACTTTCAGGGCATGCCGGATTCCGAAATGTCAGACTGATTTTCCGAGATCTCGGACCGACTTCCAAGACCTGGGAAACGCACGATTTCGGAGTTTCCGAGGGATCCGGCTCTTCTCAGGGTTCCGGCTCCCCTGATTTTTCAGGACCCTGACTTCGCGGAGGGCGGGTTTTCTCCGGAAGGTGTCCGTCCCGGGGGGAGCGTGCGCAGAACCAGACCGGTTCTGGGCTTCGGACCGAAGGAGGTGGACTTGCGAGGCACTCGTTCTCCCTGGGCCGCGACCGCGAGCACCTCGTCGACCGCGAGCGGGCGCAGAAGCACCGCGGTTCCACCGGATGTCCGCGCGAGCCGTACGGCGGCCTCAGGGTCGTGGTGGACGACGCGCACCGACTGTTCGTCGTCCCGCATCCCCCACACCTTCGGCAGAAGGAACTCCGCGAGAATAGAGGTGTTCAGCGCCCGCCACCTGGCCGAGTGCTCGGACGGCATGGCGTGTTCGAGCTGGTCGGGGTCGGGGTCGGTGAGAAGGTGGGTGGGCCCGCCGGCGGACAGCAGGTAGGCCGGTCCGCTGGTCTCCTCCAGCGCGGCCAGACCTTCGGCCAGGTCCGCGTGGTCGTGCACCTGCCACGAGCCCCTCGCCTTGGCCACCGCCTCCTCAAGCGGCAGTTCGGGAATGACCCGGTGGATGGCCTTCAGATCCGGTGGGTAGGCGCTGGAGTCCACCAGGAGCGCGAGACCGAAATCCCACGGACCGGGCTCCGGGGGACTCATCGGGATCACCACTTTCGTGGACTCCACCGGGCTCCCCGGGGCTGCGGCTTCCGCGGGTTCCTCAGGACTCGCGGCTTCCACCGACTCCACGGGGGTGACGCCCGCCATGGGCGTCATCGATTCCACGGCTGTCGTGGGTTCCATGGACGTGGTTGTCGCGGCGTCACCCGTGACGGAGGCGCGGTGTTCCCGCTGGAGCGCGAGGTAGGTGGCGTAGCGGTGGTGCCCGTCGGCGATGAGGGCCTGGCGGGGGCGGAGGTCGGCATCGATGGAGGCGAGCTCGCCGGTGTCGGTGACGGCCCACAGCCGATGCCTGACCCCGTCCTCGGTCTCCGTCTCCGCCAGAGGGGGCCGGGACGCGGCGATGCGGTCGACGAGGTGTGTGGTGGCGCCGCCCGAACCGTCGTAGAGCAGGAAGATGGGTTCCAGGTTGGCCTGCGTGGTGCGCATCAGCGCGAGCCGATCGGCGACCGGTCCGGGCATCACGTTCTCGTGAGGAAGGATGATGCCCAGCTCCGGACCGGCCAGGCCCACGTCGCCGATGATCCCGCGCTGCAGGATGCCAGGACCCGACTGCTCGTAGACGTAGACCGCGGGTGTCTCGTCGGCGGTCAGCACCCCGTAGGACAGCCACTGGTGAAGCGTCTCCCGCGCCTCGGCGTATTTGTGATGGTCGGTGCCGGGAAGGATCAAACGCACCACATTGTTGGGGTGAAGGTCGAGCAGCTTCCGCACCTCGGCCTCGTCGATGAGGTCGTACGGCGGCGAGGTGACTCCGGCCAGATCGTCGACCGTGAACCGCACGCCGTGAAACGGGCGCAGCACCAGCCCGCCGGGTATCGGCAGTTCAGGATTCGCCATAGAGGGCATGCTGCCATAAAGGCCTGAAACGGCCGGGGGCCGCTTCGAGTCTGCGATGGTGCCTGGTCCGTCAGGGAATCGGCCAGATCTGTCGTCTGTCGATGAAGGAGGCCTCACACAATGGTCCAAGGACGTGGCGGTCCGTCTGATTCCCCCAGCCCCGAGACGGGCGCTCCGGCCGGGGACGTCTACGAATGGTTCCAACGAGGGACGAAGCTGCTGGCCGAGGGCAGTCCGGCGGCGGCGGTCGCGCTGCTGGAGCGGGCGGCCGACGCGGAGCCGGAGTCGCGGAGCATCCGGGAGGCCCTCGCCCGAGCGCAGTTCAACTCCCGGCAGTACGCCGACGCCGTCGACAGCTTTCGATGGATCATCGACGCCAATCCGGCTGAGGACTACGCGTATTTCGGTCTTGGGCTCGCCCTGTGGCGCACCGGGGACATGGAAGGGGCTCAGGAGCCACTGGCGATCGCCGTCGCGATGCGGCCCGACCTGCGGCACTATGTTTCCGCGCTGAAAAGTGTTCGCGCCACGTTGCGCGCCCGCAGGATGTGATCCGGACGAGTTCGCCGCTGTGATCCCGAACGCCCGCAGGATGTGATCGGTGCCGACCTTGCCGGCGTGATCGGTACCTGCCGCCGGCGCGACCGGTGGGTGCCCTGCCGATACGCCCCGAGAATGCTCGCCCGGTTGATCCGTGTGGGTTCGCAGGACGTGATCCAGGCGGTTCCGCCGCATGGGAGCGGTGCGGGCGATGGAACGTGGGTGATGAAATGGGTCGGTGGACACGAATACACTGATCGACCCGTATGACACCCTTCTCCTTGACCTTGACGGGGTGGTGTACCTCGGGCGCAACGCCGTACCGGCGGCCCCGGAGTCCCTGCGCCGGGCGGCGGAGCGTGGTGTACGTCTCGCCTACGTCACCAACAACGCCTCACGCACCCCCGCGGCCATCGCCCAGCACCTGCGCGCGCTGGGCGCCCCAGCGGAACCCGAGGACGTCGTGACCTCCGCCCAGGCCGCCGCGCGGGTCGTGGCCGAGCGGGTCGAACCGGGCGCCGCGGTGCTGGTGGTCGGTGGGATGGGGCTGCGCTCCGCACTGCGCGTCCACGGACTGCGCCCGGTCAGCACCGCCCTGGAGGGTCCGGTCGCGGTCGTCCAGGGCATCGCTCCCGATCTCTCCTACGGCCTGTTGGCCGAGGGCACGCTCGCGGTGAGAGGGGGAGCCCTCTTCGTTGCCGCGAACGCCGACTCGACCATGCCGACGGGCAGGGGGGAGCTTCCCGGCAACGGCTCGATGGTCAGGGTCATCGCCACGGCGACCGGGGTGGAGCCGATCGTCGCGGGAAAGCCCGAGCCGCCCCTGCACCGCGAGTCGATGCTCCGTACCGGATCGCAGCGGCCTCTGGTGGTCGGTGACCGGCTCGACACCGACATCGAGGGAGCGACCAACGCGGGAGTGGACAGCCTGCTGGTCCTGACGGGGGTGGCGGGCCCGCTCGACATGCTGACCGCCGCTCCCCGGCACCGGCCCACCTACGTCGCCGCTGATCTGTCCGACCTGCACCGGCCCTACCCCGAGGTGCGGAGGATCGCAGACGGGTGGGCCTGCGAGGGGTGGAAGGCCCGCTGGGAGGAGGGCGCGCTCACCCTCGAAGGCGGGGGTGAGTCGCTTGACGGGCTCCGCGCGGCTTCCGCGGCAACCTGGGAGGCCGTGGGCGAGGGGCGGGCGGACGAGGACGCGGTGAAGGCGGCACTCGACTCCGCGCTCTCGCCGCGGGCCTCGCGCTCCGGCTGAGACGGCCGCTCGGCCCCGGGCCTCAACGGCCGCCCAGCCCTCGTCATCCCCCCTCGTCGCGACCTCACGTGCTTCCGCCTGATGCCGCGCCCAGGCCGGGAGGCCGGTGCCGAGCGGGCCGTCGCCCCCCGTGACCCTCTCCGCCCGTGTGATCCCGCCCTCGGGCGGGATCCTCAAAGGAGCTTGCGCAGGCGAAGAAGGTCACCGAAGCTGGCGTCGACCTTGATCCGGCCGCCGAAAACGGCCCGTCCCATGTCGAGGTCCCCGTTGACCAGCGAGATGAGATCATCGCTGCCGATGGTCAGTTTCACCTCGGCCTGTCTGCGGTCGTCCGAGGAAAGATCCTCGAAGGGGCCGAGGCCGCCGTGGTGGATGTGGCCGTAGAAGGTGACGCCGAGATCCTTGATGTGGCAGCTGATACTGCGTTCGACCACGTGCTTGTCGCGGCTCTCCCGGTCAACCTCGTCGAACTGCTCGCCGAGTTTGCGCAGTGCCACCCGGCACTCGTCGACGGTCGCCATCGCGTGGCGCTCCCTTCTCTTCTCCCTGACCGATCCGAATCCCTTTCAGGTACGGACGGTAGCGTTCCACATGAGTACGGCATGCAATCCGGCGCGGGGGCACCGGAGAAAGAGGCTTCCGCAATGGCGTTCAAAACATCGCAGGGTTATGCGCCGACGGTCGCCGACCTTAATGGGATGACAACGATCGAGGTTCCCGCGATAGTTCGCGGTTTACCCATCTTTGGAAGATCTCTCCCTTCCTCGCCCGCGCTGGACCGACCTGTGTGGATCGGCCGCTGCGGATCCCCCCGTGTCTGTGTGGATCGGCCGCTGCGAATGCCCCGCGTCTGTGCGGATCGGCCCTCGCGGCTCCCCCTGCGTTTGAGGGGAAGACGGGGGCCGGATTCATGGCGTGGGGAGAGCCTGTCGAGGAGGGGAACCCGCGTATGGGCGGAGGAAAGCCGGAAAGGCGGGAAAGCCCGCCAAGGCGACGAGGGGCGCGGCTTCCGATACGGTCGGGGAATCCACGGGCGCGGCGCCGGTGAGCGTCGTGCTCGTACGGTGGAAGCCGCATTCGTACGGCGGCAAGGGCCGCGAAGACGACCATGACGGCCGAAGCGGCCAGGAGCGGTTCCGGAGGGGGCGCATGACGGACCTGCTGGAGGAGACGGGCGACGAGCGGGCGGACGCCGCGCTGGGCGGGCTCACCCGTCTCGGCGCTCTGCCCGTCTCCGCGCACGCGGACGTCTTCGAGGAGGTGTTCACCGGACTGGAGCAGGCGCTCGCCGCGGTGAACGGTACCTCGGGGCGGGAGTCCGCCTCGCAGGACAGCCCTTCGGAGCGGGCCACCGTCCCGGCGCACGGTGCCCCGGAGCGGGAACCGACCTCACCGGGTGGTGTGCCAAGGCCGGGACCGGCCCTGGCACACGCTCTTCCCTGGCAGGGGCGCGCCTCGGTGGACGGCACCCGGGACCGGTGCCCGTGAGCCGGCGGACACGCCTCGACAGCGAGCTCGTCCGCCGGAAGCTGGCGCGATCCCGCGAGCAGGCGGCCCATCTCATCGAGGCAGGCCGGGTCAGCGTCGGCGGCCAGGTGGCGGCTAAGGCCGCGACCCAGGTCGACACGGCCTCGGCGATCGTGGTCGCGGAGGCGGCCGAGGGACCAGACTATGTCTCGCGGGGCGCGCACAAGCTCCTCGGCGCGCTGGAGGCCTTCGGTCCCCTCGGCCTCACCGTGGAGGGACGCCGTTGCCTGGACGCGGGAGCCTCGACCGGGGGTTTCACCGACGTACTGCTACGGGCGGGAGCGGCCCACGTCCTGGCCGTCGACGTCGGGTACGGCCAGCTCGCGTGGTCGCTGCGGACCGACGACAGGGTCACGGTCATGGAGCGGGTCAACGTCAGGGATCTGAAACCCGACATGCTCGGCGAGGCACCCACGCTGATCGTCGGTGACCTCTCCTTCATCTCCCTGCGCCTGGTGCTGCCGGCCCTCGCCCTGTGCGCCGCGGAACGGGCCGACTTCGCGATGCTGGTCAAACCCCAGTTCGAGGTCGGCAGGGAGCGGGTCGGCGCCGGAGGGGTCGTCCGTGATCCGGAGCTTCGCGCCGGGGCGGTAAGGGGCGTGGCCGAAGCCGCGCGAACGCTCGGCCTGACCGTTCGAGGGGTCACCGCGAGCCCTCTGCCGGGCCCGTCCGGCAACGTCGAGTACGTCATCTGGCTGGGCAAGGGAGAGGGCGCTCCGCCGGTCCCCGACCTTGACGCGGAGATCGATCGAGCGGTGGCGGAAGGCCCCCGGTAGCCGCGCTCCTCAGCCCTCCGGCTCCCAGCCTTTCAGAACCCGGCCTCGGCCCTCCAGACCTCCACCACTCGGAAACCTCCTGGCCATCCAGACCTCAACTCCCAAATCCTCTGCCACCCAGACCTCAGCTTCCTCCCCCCGCCCCGGGGCGAGGATCTCCACGTTCAAGGAGAGTCGATGACTGCCAAGCGCACCGTGCTGGTCACCGCGCACACCGGGCGGACGGCGGCCGTCGACAGCGCCCGGATGGTGATCCAGCGGCTCGTGGACGCCGGGCTGACCGTGCGGGTCCTCAGCGTCGAGGCCGAGGAGATCGCCTGCGCGGGGACCGACGTGGTACCCGCGGGTCCGGCGGCGGTCGACGCCGTCGAGATGATGATCGTGCTGGGTGGCGACGGCAGCCTCCTGCGGGCGGCCGAGCTCGCCCGCCCGGCGGGAGTGCCGCTGCTGGGGGTGAACCTCGGCCACGTGGGCTTCCTGGCGGAGGCCGAGGTGGAGGACCTGGCGGAGGCGGTCGACAGCGTGGTGGACGGCCGTTACGACGTCGAGGAGCGGATGACCATCGAGGTCACCGCCCGCCTCAACGGCAAGCTGCTCGCCGACAGCTGGGCGCTGAACGAGGTCACCGTCGAGAAGAGCGAGCGGATGCTCGAGGTGGTCGCCGAGATCGACGGGCGCCCGCTGTCACGCTGGGGGTGCGACGGGGTGATCTGTGCCACGCCGACCGGTTCGACCGCGTACGCCTTCTCCGCCGGAGGCCCGGTCGTGTGGCCGGAGGTGGAGGCGCTGCTGCTCGTGCCGATCAGCGCCCACGCCCTGTTCGCCAGGCCCCTGGTCGTCTCTCCCCGCTCCAAGCTGGCACTGGAGGTCCAGCCGGAGACGGCGGGCGCGGTGCTGTGGTGCGACGGCCGCCGCAGGTTCGACCTGCCGGCCGGTGCGAGGGTGGAACTGCGGCGGGCGGAGCTACCGGTACGGCTGGCGCGGTTGCACGGTCTGGAGGACACCGGGGCGCCGTTCACCGACAGGCTGGTCGCGAAGTTCGATCTCCCCGTACAGGGGTGGCGGGGTCGCGTGAGGCCCTAGTTCGTCCGGGCGGGCGACGCCTCAAGCGCGTAGGATCGTGCCCTCGCACCGCACTGATGTTCGGTGAATTCGATGTGACGGGAGGGACCAGTGCGACCTGGAGTCGAGGAGGTCCGTATCCAGGGGCTCGGCGTGATCGATGAGGCCGTCCTGGAGCTGGCGCCGGGATTCACCGTGGTCACGGGCGAGACGGGCGCGGGTAAGACCATGGTGGTGACCGGCCTGGGGCTGCTGTTCGGTGGCCGTGCCGACCCCGCCCGCGTCCGTCCAGGCTCCGGCAAGACGACCATCGAGGGCACGCTGATCGTCGACCCCGCCGGGCGGGTCGCCCAGCAGGTGCAGGACGTGGGAGGCGTGGTCGAGGACGGCGAGCTGATCATCTCGCGCACGGTCTCCGTCGAGGGGCGCAGCCGCGCCTGGCTGGGCGGGCGGACGGTTCCCGTCGGCACGCTCACCTACCTGGCCGAGGACCTCGTCGCCGTGCACGGCCAGATGGACCAGCAGCGGCTGCTGCAGCCGGGCCGTCAGCGGGCCGCCCTCGACCGCTACGCCGGTGAGGAACTGGTCAAGCCGCTGCGTGCCTACGAGCAGGCGTACAAGCGGCACAGGGAGACCGCGGAGAGGCTGGCCGAGCTGACCACCAAGGCGAGGGAGCGTGCCCAGGAGGCCGACCAGCTCAGGTTCGGGCTCGGCGAGGTGGAGAAGGCCGACCCCAAGCCCGGCGAGGAGATCGAGCTGCGCGAGGAGGAGGAGCGGCTCTCCCACGCGGACTCCCTCAGGAGCGCCGCGGAGACGGCGCACCGGGCGCTGCTCGGCGATCCGATGTCGGGTGAGCAGGCCATGCCGGACGCCATCGCGCTGGTCGGCGAGGCCCGCGGGGCCATCGAGGCGGTGCGCGACTTCGACCCCTCGCTCGCCGGGATCGCCGACCGGCTCGCGGAGGCGGGCTATCTGATCTCCGACGTCGCCACCGAGCTGGCCGCGTACGCCGAGTCGGTCGACGCCGACCCGGGCAGGCTCGCGGTGGTGCAGGAGCGACGGGCCGCGCTCATCCACGTCATCCGCAGATACGGCCAGGACACCGCGGAGGTGCTCGCCTGGGCCGCCCGGGCCGCCGCCCGGGTGGCGGAGCTCGACGGTGACGACGACCGCATCGGCGAGCTCACCCGCGAGCACGAGGAGCTCACCGCGCGCCTCACCGAGCTGGCCGCCGAGCTGACCCGGGTCAGGACGGCGACCGCGGAGCGGTTCGGGCAGGCCGTGACCGAGGAGCTCACCGCGCTGGCCATGCCGCACGCCAGGGTCGCGGTCACGATCACCGCCGCCTCCGAATTCGGCCCGCACGGCGTCGACGAGGTCGAGCTGCGCATGGCGCCGCACCCGGCCTCGCCGCTCCTGCCGCTGAACAAGGGCGCCTCCGGCGGTGAGCTGAGCCGGGTGATGCTCGCCATCGAGGTGGTCTTCGCCGGCGCCGACCCGGTTCCGACGTTCGTCTTCGACGAGGTCGACGCGGGCGTGGGCGGCAAGGCCGCGGTGGAGATCGGCCGCAGGCTGGCACGGCTGGCCCGCACCTCCCAGGTGATCGTCGTCACTCACCTCCCGCAGGTCGCGGCCTTCGCCGACCAGCATCTCGTCGTGGAGAAGGCCGACGACGGGAGCGTGGTGCGCAGCGGCGTGATCGCCCTCGACAAGGACGGCCGGGCGAGGGAGCTCTCCCGCATGCTCGCCGGGCTTGAGGACTCCGAGCTGGGCCGCGCGCACGCGCAGGAGCTCCTCTCGATCGCCGCCGCCGACAAGGCGTGACCCGAAACAGGCCGAACACGCCGGATTCGAGAAGCGAGGCAGTACGTGAGGGATTGAAGGAGTAATCCTCGCGTTCCAGGGGAGCAGGTCTCAGGAGTATCGGGTGACGTATCTAACACGCTGCCGCCTGTTTGGCTCTCCCGGTCGTTCACTCTGGCAGGATGGGCGTGATGAAGGTGCCGACTGAAGAGCTTCAAGACAGGCTCGCAAGGTACCTCCGCCGCAGGAAGGTCACGGACCTTCCCGGGGTGACGGCAGTGGCGAGAATCGATCGGCGGACCAAGAGGCTGACCAAGCGCCTCAGGGCCGGGGAAATCGCGATTATCGATCACGTTGACGTTGACCGGGTGAGCGCGGAGGCTCTTGTCGCGTGCGGTGCGGCGGGTGTCGTCAACATCGCCTCCGGCATCAGCGGCCGCTACCCCAACCTCGGCCCGCAGATCATCGTCGAGGCCGGGGTGCCGTTCGTCGACAACGCCACCCCCGAGCTGTTCGAGCGGATCAAGGACGGTGACCTGGTCAGGTTGCACGAGGGCGTCCTTCACCTCGACGACGAGGTGGTCGGCAAGGGCGATGTGCAGACGGCCGAGTCCATCGAGGCCGCGATGAGCGAGGCCCGTGCAGGGCTGACGGTGCAGATCGAGGCGTTCGCGGCCAACACCATGGAGTACGTCCGCCGCGAGCGCGACCTCCTCATCGACGGGATCGGCGTTCCCGACGTCCGGACCGTGATGGAGGGCAGGCACGTCCTCATCGTGGTGCGCGGTTACCACTACAAGGAGGACATCGCCGCCCTCCGCCCCTACATCCGCGAATACCGCCCGATCATGATCGGGGTGGACGGCGGCGCCGACGCGCTGCTGGAGGCCGGCTACCTGCCCGACATCATCGTCGGCGACTTCGACTCCGTCTCCACCAAGGCGCTCACCACCGGTGCCGAGCTGGTCGTGCACGCCTACCGCGACGGCAGGGCGCCCGGACTGGAGCGGGTCCAGCAGCTGGGCCGCACCGCGGTGCTCTTCCCGGCGATCGGCACCAGCGAGGACATCGCGATGCTGCTCGCCGACGACAAGGGCGCCGATCTCATCGTCGCCGTCGGCACTCACGCGACCCTGGTGGAGTTTCTCGACAAGGGCCGCTCCGGCATGGCCAGCACCTTCCTCACCCGCCTGCGGGTGGGCAGCAAGCTCGTCGACGCGAAAGGCGTCAGCCGGCTCTATCGCAGCCGGATCTCCACACCGTCCCTGCTCCTGCTCGTCGCCACCACGCTGATCACCATGGGAGTGGCGATCGTCGTCTCCCCGGTGGGCAAGATCTGGCTGGACAGCGTCCGCGACGTCTGGAGTGGCTTCATCTTCTGGCTGGTCGGACTCTTCTCGTGATCGATTTCCGCTATCACCTCGTCTCCATCGTCGCGATCTTCCTCGCGTTGTCGGTCGGGATCGTGCTCGGCACCACCCTGCTCGAAGATCCCGTCATCAAGGCGAGCGAGTCGCTGGCCAACCAGCTTCGCGAGGGCAACAACGAGCTTCGCGACCAGGTGGACGCCCTGCAGAAGCGCGAGGCCGCCAACGACGCCTTCGTGACCGGCGGCACCGCCCGGATGGTCCAGGACGCGCTCGTCGGCAGGAGCGTCGTGATCGTCGAGGCCCCGGGCAGCACCGCGAGCGTGCGCGAGGCGGCGCAGCAGGTGATCGAGGAGGCCGGGGGGAGCGTGACCGGCCGGATCACTCTCACCGAGCGATACACCGACCCCGCCCAGGCGGGCTTCGTCGACAAGCTGGCCGTCGGGGCCAAGGCCGCCGAGACCGTCTTCTCCGTCGAGGACACGGCGCACGACAAGGCGGCGGAGGTGCTCGCCGGCGCGATCCTGACCAGTGACTCCAGCCAGGTGGGCAAGGAGCACCCGTCCGGAGCCGGCATCCTCGACGCGTTCCAGCGTGCCGGTCTGCTCACCGTCACCGGCGAGCCCGCCAGGCGCGCGGAGACGGCCCTGATGATCGCCCCGGCGGAGGCGTACGCGGGGGAGACCGCGAGTGCGCAGGCGGGCACGCTCGTGACGCTGGCGCTCGGCCTCGACGACGCGGGCCAGGGCACCGTGCTGGCCGGCACGCAGACCTCCGTCGCGCCCGGCGGGGTGATCGCCGCGCTCCGCGAGGACGCGGCCTTCACGGAGAAGGTCTCCAGCGTCGACACCGCCGATATGCCCGCGGGACGGGTCGTGGTGGTCTACGCTCTCCGAGAGCAACTCACCGGGCTGGCCGGCCAGTACGGCATCGGCTCCGGTGTCTCCGGCATCGAGCCCAGCGCGACGCCGACCCCCACGGTCCCCACGGCCACCTCCGGAGGATGATCCGAATGGCTCGTCGCGCTTTTCCCCGCGCCCTCGCGGGTGCCCTCGCCGGCGCGTTCCTCGGCGCGGTCGCCGCGCGCGCCGCGTACGCCGCCTTCACCCGCAGGCCTCCGGTCGGCGACACGGAGACCTGGGCCCGCACGAACCACAGGGGTGAGCCGATCACCCTGCTTGAGGGCCCGGCGTTCGTCGCCGGTGCCGGTGCCGCCGCGGCGGCGATCCCCGGGCTGCCCGGCAGGGTCCGCGTGGCGGCGCTGCTGGCGGTGGCTGGCGGTGGTGGGCTCGGCGCCTACGACGACCTGTACGGCGCGACCTCGTCCAAGGGGTTCAAGGGGCATCTGAGCGCCCTGGCCAAGGGCGAGGTCACCAGCGGGGCCGTGAAGCTCCTCGGTATCGGTGCGACCGGCCTGGCCGCGGCCGCCCTCACCTCCCGTCATCCCCTCGACGTCGCCGTCAACGGCGTGTTGATCGCGGGGAGCGCGAACCTGGCCAACCTCTTCGACCTGCGGCCAGGTCGCGCCGTCAAGGTGGGCCTCCTGGCCGGAGCGCCCCTGCTCGCCGCGGGGCTGCTCGGAAACGATCCGGTTTCGGCCACCGTGGTCGCGCTTCCCATGGGGGCCGCCGCCGCGTTGCTGCCCGAGGACCTCGGCGAGCGGGCGATGCTCGGTGACGCGGGGGCCAACGCGCTGGGCGCGCTGCTCGGGCTGGCCGCGACCATCACCCTGGGGCGTCCGGGGCGCCTGGTCGTGCTCGGCACCGTGGTCGCGCTGACCGCGGCCTCGGAGAAGATCAGCTTCACCAAGGTGATCGCGGGCAACCCCGTCCTGCACCGCCTCGACATGCTCGGCCGTCGCCCTGTGGAGCAGGCACCCGCCACCCGATGAGCACGAGGATCGCACGAGGGGTCGCGGGAGCGGCGCTCCTCATCGGAGTCGTGACCGTCCTGGCCAGGCTCGTCGGTTTCGGCCGCTATCTCGTCCAGTCGCAGAGCGTCGGCAACAGTTGCCTGGGCACCGCCTACAACACCGCCAACTACGTGCCCAACATCGTCTTCGAGCTGGTCGCGGGCGGTGTACTGGCCGGGATGGTGGTGCCGGTGCTGGCCTCGGCGGCCTCCAGGTCCGATGACGACCCCGAGGCCAGGGCGGAGGTGAGCAGGACCACCTCGGCGCTGCTCACCTGGTCGATGCTCGTCCTGGTGCCGCTCACGCTGCTCATCGTCGCGTTCGCGGGGCCGATCGTCGCTCTGCTCGTGGCGAATCCGGCCCCGTGCGACCTGGCGGACGTCGTCGAGGCCGGCACCGGCCTGCTCGTCGTCTTCGCCCCCCGGATGATCTTCTTCGGCCTGGCCGTGGTGCTGTACGGGGTGCTCCAGGCCCACCAGCGGTTCATGGGCCCGGCCCTGGCGCCGCTGGTCTCCAGCCTGCTCATCGTCGCCTCCAACCTGTTGTTCGAGGCGGTCAACGAGGAGGCCGCGAGGGACCTGTCGCAGCTCAGCGGCGCCGGGCAGTTGTCGCTCTCCCTCGGCGCGACCGTCGCCGCCGCCGCGATGGTGCTCACCGTGATCGGCCCGGTGGCCCGGCTGCGGCTGAGGTTGCGGCCCTCGCTGTCGTTCCCGCCGGGCGTCGCGGCCAGAGCGCGGAGTCTCGCCACCGCGGGTCTCGCCGTGCTGATCGCGCAGCAGATCGCGCTGATCGTCGTGATCCGCCTCGCCAACGAACTGGGCGGCGAGGGTGCGATCGCCGCCTACACCTACGCCTGGGCGCTGTACCAGCTGCCGTACGCGGTGCTCGTGATGCCGATCGCCACCAGCTCGTTCCCCGTGCTGTCCACCCGCGCGGCCGAGGGGGACGCGCCGGGTTTCGACACCCTGACCGCCTCCACCACCCGGGCCGTGCTCCTGGTCACGGGGCTCGCGGCCGGGGTGATGGCGGCGGTCGCCGTACCGGTGTCGAGCGTGTTCCTTGAGGGGACCCCGGGCGGCGACCCCGCCGAGATGGCGAGGGGTGTCGCGCTGTTCGCGCCGGGCCTGGCCGGCTACGCGCTCATGCTGCACCTCGCCCGCGTCCTGTACGCCTGCGGGCGGGGCCGGTCGGCGGCTGTGGCCTCGGTGACCGGGTGGGCCGTCGCACTGGTGGCCCAGATCGCGCTCGCCCGCACCGCGGGGAATCCGGCCGACGTGGTCGGGCTGCTCGGGCTGGGCAGCACCGTCGGTATGACCGTCGGCGGGCTGCTCCTGGTCGTCGCGGTGCTTCGCACCAGGGGAGCGGCCGCGCTGGCGGGGGCGCCACGCACTCTCCTCGCGACCGTGGCCGGCGGTGCCGCCGCCTGGGGAGCGGGGCTCACCCTGGTCAACGCCTTGGGTGCGGTGTCCACGTGGGAGTTCGTGGCGGCGGGCCTGGCCGCCGGTGTGGCAGGTGTGGTCGCTTTCGCGGCCGTGGCCGTGATGATCGACAGACAGGACGTCCAGGCGCTGGCGGCGAGGCTCCGCCGAGGGGCAGCGAAGGAGGGGGGCCTTTCCGATGGCTGATCAGGGCAGACGGGTGGCACTCGTACTGGGGACGAGCGCGGGAGGGGTCGGCCGGCACGTGGCGATGCTGGCCGGAGGGTTGGTGCGCGGCGGCCACCGGGTGGTCGTGGCGGGCCCGCCGAGTACGGAGCGGGCCTTCGGCTTCGCCGCGCTCGGTGCGCGCTTCGTGCCCGTGCCGATCTCCGACCGGCCTCGCCCGGCCGGCGACCTGCGGGCGGTCCTGGCGCTTCGCGCGTTGCGCGGGGCGCACGTCGTGCACGCCCACGGGTTGCGGGCCGGGGCTCTGGCGGCGATCGCGCTGGCAGGGACCGGGACAGGCCTGGTGGTGACCCTGCACAACGCCGCCACCGCGGGCGGTGCCGTCGGCGCGGTCTACGGCCTCCTGGAACGGATCGTGGCCCGCCGCGCCGACCGGATCCTGGTCGTCTCCCCCGACCTGGGGGAGCGGATGGCCCGCCTGGGGGCCACGCGTGTCGAGGCCGCGGTCGTACCCGCACCCCCGTTGCCCCCTTCGGGACGCGAGCCCGGCGACATGCGACGAGAGCTCGGGGTGGGAGATCGGGTGATCTTCCTCACGGTCGCGAGGCTCGCCCAGCAGAAGGGCCTGGAGACCCTGCTCGACGTCGCGAAGACCCTGCGCGGGGCTCAGGAGGCGGAACCTACGCGGGGAGCGACCCTCGTCGAGCCTGGGTACGGCCGGATCGCCCGGGAGCGTGCGCCCGAAGTCGTGTTCCTGGTGGCGGGGGAGGGGCCGCTGAGGGGGGAGTTGCAGGGGCGGATCGACCGGGAGAACCTGCCGGTGCGGTTGCTCGGCGACCGCGCCGACGTGGGGGATCTGCTCGGGGTGGCGAGGGCGCTGGTGGTGCCGAGCCGCTGGGAGGGGCAACCCCTCACCGTGCAGGAGGCCCTGCGGGCGGGAACGGCGGTCGTCGCCACCGCCGTGGGGGGCGTCCCCGCGATGGTGGGAGAGGCCGGGCTGTTGGTGCCGTACGGGGATGTCGCCGCGATGCGCGACGCGGTCGCGAGGGTGCTCGCCGACGACGAGCTCGCCGGGGAACTGGCCGGGGCCGCCGCCCTGCGGGGCCGCGAGCTGCCGGGCGCGGCAGAGGCGCTTGGGGCGGTGCTCGCGGTCTACGCGGGGCTCTCCGGCTGAGAGCGCGCGGGGTTTCGCGTGGCTCGTTCGATCAGAGAACCGCAGAAGGAGGGCACTCGGTTCCGCGGGGAGAAAAAGGCGTGCGCCCGGTCCTGGGAGGGAGCCGAAAGAGCCGGAAGGGGCCGCCTACAGGCGATTTCGGGGCCGATGGAACAAGCGGGGGGGGCGCGAGGTTGGATTAGGCGACACCATGCCAGACGCCTATACTGGCGTGGTTAGGGGGGGAGTATCCCTTCGCGGCAGTCTCGTCATCACGGTGTTGTCTCGCTCCACGAGGCCCCCGGGGCTGTCGGTCCGCATCGTCGATCCGCTTCACATCGACCTGGTTCCACGCGGGCGGGAGAGACCTCCGGCAGTCTGTCATGCGCGCCGCCGGAGGTTTATCAACCGTGAATGTTCCTGTCTGGGTCTGGCTCGCCGTGATCGGCGGCCTCCTGGTCGTCCTCGCCTTCGACCTGTGGATAGTCGACCGAGGCGAGCCCCGGGAGTTCTCCCTCAGACAGGCCGGGTTCTGGGTCGGTTTCTACGTCACACTCGCGGTGCTCTTCGGCATCGGGCTGTGGGTGATCGCGGGTCCCACCCCCGCGGGCCAGTTCATCGCCGGGTATCTCACCGAGTACAGCCTGAGCGTCGACAACCTCTTCGTCTTCTACATCATCATGACCCGCTTCGCGGTGCCGAAGATATACCAGCACAAGGTGCTGCTGATCGGCATCGTGATGGCGCTGGTCATGCGCGGCATCTTCATCGCGATCGGTGCCGCGGCGCTGGCCAACTTCGGCTGGCTCTTCTACGTCTTCGGTGCGTTCCTGATCTACACCGCCGTCCAGCTCGTCCGTCAGTTCGGCGAGGAGGAGCACCTTGAGGAGAACGCGGTGCTGCGCTGGGCCCGGCGGGTGCTCCCGCACACCGACGACTACGTGGGCGCGAGGATCACCGTCAAGGTCGACGGCAAGCGCCTGGTCACCCCGCTGCTGATCGTCATGATCGCGATCGGCACCACCGACCTGCTGTTCGCGCTCGACTCGATTCCGGCGATCTTCGGCCTCACCACCGACGCCTTCATCGTCTTCACCGCGAACGCGTTCGCCCTCATGGGATTGCGCCAGCTTTACTTCCTGCTGGGTGGACTGCTTCAGAAGCTGGTCTACCTCAGCTTCGGTCTTGCGTTCATCCTCGGTTTCATCGGGGTTAAGCTGATCCTCGAGGCGCTGCACTCCAGTGGTGTCTCCTGGGCCCCCGAGGTGCCGATCTGGGTGTCGCTGTCGGTGATCGTCGTCACGATGGCCGTCACCACGGTGATCAGCTTGATCAAGGTCCGGCGTGACGCCCGCGCGGGCAAGGAAAACACCGCCCCGGCGAGTGTCGAGCAAGGCTAGCGAATCGGCGTGTGAGGCGCTTTGCTTGTCTCATTGCGCCTTATAAAGGCTAAGAGATGGGTAACATCCTGCCCCAGAGCGGGTAGACATACCGGTCTAATGCCGCAAGACATCACAAAGGTTCCCTGTGTCCCACGATTCAGCAAGCCACATACCAGGTCCGTTGGGCCTGGCACGTGGCGTCTCCCCGTGGTTGCTCCCGACCGTCGCCGCCGCCGCCGTGACCTCACTGCTCAGCCGCCGTGACCGGCGCTGGGCGCTAGCTGCGGTTCCGCTGACCGCGCTCAGCGGTGGGATGCTCTGGTTCTTCCGCGATCCAGATCGCACTCCGGGCACCGGGCGGATCCTGTCGCCCGCGGACGGCGTGGTGCAGAGCATCGACCCGTGGCCGGACGGCCGCACCCGGGTAGCGATCTTCATGAGCCCGCTCGACGTGCACGTCAACCGGGCGCCGCTCGCCGGCACGGTCACCTCGGTGGAGCACGTGTCCGGGGGATACCTGCCCGCGTTCAACAAGGACAGCGACACCAACGAGCGGGTCGTCTGGCACCTGGACACCGCTCTCGGCGACATCGAGATGGTCCAGATCGCCGGCGCGGTCGCGCGCCGCATCGTGCCCTACGTGGCCGAGGGGGCGAAGGTGGCCAAGGCCGAGCGGATCGGCCTGATCAGGCTCGGCTCTCGGGTCGACGTCTACCTTCCCGAAGGAGTCGCGCCCGCTGTCTCCGTGGGCGAGAAGACGGTCGCGGGGGTGACGAGCCTTGACCACGGCTGACGCGAGCTGGCCGATGGACGAGACGGACGACGAGCCGCGAGGACCGGTAGGTAAGGCGTTTCGCCTCTCGGCCGCCGACTCCCTCTCCCTGGGCAACGCTCTCTGCGGCTTCCTCGCGGTCTGCGTGCTCGCCTGGTCGGCCATCAGCTCGCTGCAGGAGGCCAAGCCCTTCGCGGCGGACCCCCGGTTCTTCGGCACCGCCGTGGTGCTCCTGCTGATCGGCGCCACCTGCGACCTGTTCGACGGCCTGGTGGCGAGGAAATTCCGCGCCTCGGCGATGGGCGCGGAGCTGGACAACCTCGCCGATGTGATCAGTTTCGGCTTCGCTCCCGCCTTCATGGTGGTCATCTGGGCGGGGTTCAACCAGCAGATCCCCTTTCTGCTCGTGATGGCGGCGGCGTCGTCGGTGCTGCTGGCCGGCGTCATCCGGCTCGCGCGCTTCGCCTCGGTGAAGACCAAGAGCGGTGACTTCATGGGGTTGCCCATCCCGATGGGCGCGATGACCGTGGTCTCGGTCGTGCTGCTCTTCCCCCCGTCGGTCTGGACGATTCTGCCGGTCTTCGGCGTGGCGTACCTCATGGTGAGCCGGATCGAGTACCCCAAGCCCAAGGGCAACCTCGCCGCCGCCGTGCTCGCCTGGATGATGATCAATGTTGCCTGCCTCACCATCTGGGTCGCGGGCCTGGCGGGCGGCGACACGCTGATCAAGGTCGGGGCCGTCATGCAGATGACGATCGTGGCGGCGATCCCGCTGCGGGTTCTGATGTTCAAGCGGGAGAAGCGCAAGGAGCAGCGCAAGGCGTCCGCCGGGGTCGGCTGAGGCCTGAGGCCGCCCGGAGGATGTTCACCCGGGCGGTGGGGCGATGGTCGCGGACACCCCATGCCGCGACCCGTTCTCGCCCTGGAATGTCCCGATCTGCTTTCCCCGTCCGGCGCGGGTGCGTTCAATTGCCTCATGGCAACCGAGCCACATGAGCACACACGCACCTATTTCCTCGGCATGCTCGCTCGCGAGTTGGAGCTGAGAGGCATGAACGTGACGCTCAGGCGGAGCCCGCCGTCGTTGCGGGTCACCGATCCCGAGGCCGCGATGTTCAGCGAGACCCTCGACTGCGTACCGCTCGCCGAGGGCTGGTTCTACCGCTGGTCATGGGGCGATCTGGTCGAGCGGGTGGAGGACCCCTCCAAGGCCGCGGATCGGATCCTCCGGGTCTTCGGCGGCTGACGCCCGGAAGCCCGGAGGGAGCGGCCACGGTCTTCCCGCCGGGCGGGCGTCGGTCTCGGCCTCCGGTGGCGGTCACCGGCCGTGTCCGGGCGGTGCCGAGGGGCCGATCACGCGGAGGCCTGCCACGCCCGCGTCCGGTGGCACCGGGTGAGGGAGCGTGGCGAGACGGTCACCAGCCGCGTTCGCGCCACTCGGGCAGCGAGGGGCGTTCGGCGCCGAGCGTGGTGTCCTTGCCGTGGCCCGGGTAGACCCAGGTGTCGTCCGGCAGCCTGTCGAAGATCCGCTCCGACACGTCGGCGAAGAGCTGGGCGAACCGCTCGGGATCCTTGTTGGTGTTGCCGACGCCGCCGGGGAAGAGCGAGTCGCCGGTGAACAGGTGGCCGGGGTAGTAAAGGGCGATCGAACCGGGGGTGTGCCCGCGCAGGTGGATCACCTCCAGGCTGACCACGCCGACGGTGACCCCGTCGCCGTTCTCCACCTCCAGATCCACCGGCACCGGCAGTGCCCCCGCGTCGAGCGGGTGGGCGATCACCGAGGCACCGGTCGCCCTGGCGACCTCCTCCAGGGCCTGCCAGTGGTCGCCGTGCTGGTGGGTGGTGACGATCTTGCTGATCGGCTGGTCGCCGATGAGCTCAAGCAGCCGGTCGGGCTCGGCGGCCGCGTCGATGAGGGCGCCGTCACCGGTCTGGGTGCACCGGATCAGGTAGGCGTTGTTGTCGAACGGGCCGACGGCCAGTTTGGCGATCGTCAGGGCGGGCAGTTCGCGCAGGTCGGCGGGGCCGCCGACCTGTACATCACCGGTGTACGTCACGGATTCTCCTCGGACGGGGTCGCGGGAAGGCGGGGCGGCACGCGCTCCGCCCTCGTCACCATCATCATCGCGCCCGGCGGGCGGGACGGGGCATAAGGGGGGTGTTCACGTCGTTGAAATCGTGGGCCACCTGCCATATCCGGGGGGAGACCGTACTCTGGAGGCGGCGGGAAAACGACTCCGGACGCCGGTCCGGAAAGACTCCGAACGCCGGTCCGGAAAATTGTCGGCCCCTCTCGCTAGTCTTCCCGCGACTACTTCCAACCCTCTATCAACGACGTCGGGACTGCTGTGGCTGACCGCCTCATCGTGCGTGGTGCACGTGAACACAACCTCAAGGACGTCTCGCTGGATCTTCCGCGAGACGCTCTGATCGTCTTCACCGGGCTGTCCGGCTCGGGCAAGTCAAGCCTGGCCTTCGACACGATCTTCGCCGAAGGTCAGCGCCGCTACGTCGAATCGCTGTCGGCGTACGCGCGGCAGTTCCTCGGGCAGATGGACAAGCCCGACGTCGACTTCATCGAAGGACTCTCACCCGCGGTGTCGATCGACCAGAAGTCGACGAGCCGCAACCCCCGTTCCACCGTCGGCACGATCACCGAGGTGTACGACTACCTGCGCCTGCTGTGGGCGCGCATCGGAAAGCCGCACTGCCCGCAGTGCGGGCGGGCGATCGCGAGGCAGAGCCCCGAGCAGATCGTCGACCGGGTGATGGAGTTGGAGGAGGGCACCCGCTTCCAGGTGCTCGCCCCGGTGGTCCGCGGCCGCAAGGGCGAGTACGCCGAGCTGTTCAGCCAGCTCCAGGCCAAGGGGTTCGCCCGCGCCCGCGTCGACGGCACCGTGGTCCGCCTGGACGAGCCGCCGACGCTGAAGAAGCAGGAAAAGCACGACATCGAGGTGATCGTCGACCGTCTGGCGGTGAAGGAGGGCGCGGCCAGCCGCCTGACCGGCTCGGTGGAGACCGCCCTGGGTCTGTCGGGCGGGACGATCACCCTGGAGTTCGTCGACCTGCCCGAGGACGACCCCAACCGCGAGCGTTTCTACTCGGAGCACCTCTACTGCCCCTACGACGACCTGTCGTTCGAGGAGCTGGAGCCCCGCTCGTTCTCGTTCAACTCACCCTTCGGCGCCTGTCCCGAGTGCACGGGCCTGGGCGTCCGGATGGAGGTCGACCCCGACCTGATCGTGCCCGACCCGGAGAGGCCGCTGGGCGAGGGCGCGCTCTCGCCGTGGGCCGGGGGCCACACCAGCGACTACTTCGAGCGCCTCGTCGAGGCGCTCGGCCTGACCATGGGGTTCGGCCTCGACACCCCGTGGGAGCGCCTCCCCAAGAAGGCGCAGAAGGCCCTGCTGTACGGCCACGACGAGCAGGTCCACGTCCGCTACAGCAACCGCTACGGCCGCCAGCGCTCCTACTACACCACTTTCGAGGGGGTCATCCCCTGGGTGCAGCGCCGCCACGGCGAGTCCGACAGCGACGGCATGCGCGAGAAGTACGAAGGTTACATGCGGGAGATCCCGTGCCCGGCCTGCAAGGGGGCGAGGCTCAAGCCGGTCTCGCTGGCCGTCACGGTCGACGGCCGCTCGATCGCCGACGTCTCGTCGATGTCGATCGGCGACTGCGCGACGTTCCTGGCGGGGCTGAAGCTGTCGGAGCGCGACATGCACATCGCCGAGCGGGTGGTCAAGGAGATCAACGCCCGGATGGGCTTCCTGCTCGACGTGGGCCTCGACTACCTCACCATGGACCGGGCCTCCGGCACCCTCGCCGGTGGCGAGGCGCAGCGCATCCGGCTCGCCACCCAGATCGGCTCGGGACTGGTCGGGGTGCTGTACGTGCTGGACGAGCCCTCCATCGGCCTGCACCAGCGTGACAACCAGCGGCTGCTGGAGACCCTGATCAGGCTGCGCGACATGGGCAACACGCTCATCGTGGTCGAGCACGACGAGGACACCATCGCCGCAGCCGACTGGGTGGTCGACATCGGCCCCGGGGCGGGGGAGCACGGCGGCCAGGTCGTCGTCTCCGGCACCGTGGCCGACCTGCTCGCCTCGGAAGACTCGATGACCGGTGCCTACCTGTCGGGTCGCAGGACGATCGCGATTCCCGCCACCCGCCGCAAGCGCGACAGGAAGCGGCAGATCACCGTGAAGGGTGCCCGTGAGCACAACCTCAAGGGCGTCGACGTGGAGTTCCCGCTCGGACTGCTGACCGCGGTCACCGGTGTCTCGGGCTCAGGCAAGTCCACCCTGGTCAACGACATCCTCTACAACGCGCTCGCCAAGGAATTGAACGGTGCGCGCACCGTCCCGGGCCGCCACGCCCGGGTCAACGGGATGGACCTGGTCGACAAGGTCGTGCATGTCGACCAGTCGGCGATCGGCCGCACGCCCCGGTCCAACCCGGCGACCTACACCGGCGTCTTCGACAAGGTCCGCGACCTGTTCGCGCAGACCACCGAGGCCAAGGTCCGCGGCTACCAGAAGGGCCGCTTCAGCTTCAATGTCAAGGGCGGCCGGTGCGAGGCCTGCTCGGGAGACGGCACCCTCAAGATCGAGATGAACTTCCTGCCGGACGTCTACGTGCCCTGCGAGGTCTGCCACGGGGCGCGCTACAACCGGGAGACCCTGGAGGTTCACTACAAGGGCAAGACGATCTCCGAGGTGCTCGACATGCCGATCGAGGAGGCCCTGGACTTCTTCGACTCCATTCCGGCGATCAAGCGCTACCTGAAGACGCTCAACGACGTCGGCCTGGGATACGTCAGGCTCGGCCAGCCCGCCACGACTCTGTCCGGCGGCGAGGCACAGCGCGTCAAGCTCGCCTCGGAGCTGCAGCGCCGCTCCACCGGCCGCACGATCTACGTGCTCGACGAGCCCACCACCGGCCTGCACTTCGAGGACATCCGCAGGCTGCTGGGCGTCCTGGGCAAGCTCGTCGACGGGGGCAACACGGTCATCGTCATCGAGCACAACCTCGACGTGATCAAGACCGCCGACTGGCTGATCGACATGGGGCCCGAGGGCGGCTCGCGGGGCGGCAGCGTGCTCGCCACCGGGACGCCCGAGGAGGTCGCCCTCGTCGACGAGAGCCACACCGGCCGCTTCCTGCGCAAGATCCTCGGCAGCTGAGGGCCGGATTCGGGACCGGGTTCCCCCGTCAATACCCTGGACGAGGGAGCCCGGTTCCGATCGGGGATGACATTGCGAGAAGGGCCGCGATGAGCATGCAGGAAACCTCCGCCATGCCCGCGCGCAGGCAGGTGATCGCCGCCGCGGGGGCCGTGGCGTGCGGTGCGGCGCTGGCGGGGTGCGCGAGCGGGGAGTCCGCCGCCGCCATCGTGCCGCCGGGGATCAAGGGGAAGGTCATCGCGCGGACCGCCGACATCCCGGTGGGCGGTGGCAAGGTGATCACCAAGTGGAAGATCGTGATCACCCAGCCGACCTCGGGGGTGTTCAGGGCGTTCACGGCGAGCTGCCCGCACCGGGGGTGCGCGGTCGGAAGGATCGGGGACGGCGTCATCCGCTGCCCCTGTCACGGCAGTGAGTTCGCGGTCGACTCCGGAGAATGCCTCAAGGGCCCGGCTGAGGCGCCGCTGGTCCAGTACGCGCTGAAGGTCGAGGGCGACGGAATCATCGTGCTCTGACGGTTCGTGCCGACCTCTCCTCCGGGGAGGCGCGGATCCGCCGGGTCGGGCCTGGTTCGCCGGGGCCGAGGCCCGTGCCGAGGGTTTGGAGGGGGTTCTCCGGATGGTCCATGAAGAGGGCCGAGGGAGTAATTCTTCACAGTCTCCTGACACGATGTGCGGCAAGCTGAACCGTCATCGGGGTGCGAGCCGTACCTGAAGATGATGATTCTGGAGGATATAGATGACTGAGACGACACGTCGTACGGTGATATTCAGCGCCGGTGGGGCCGGGATGGCCGCGGTGTTGACCGCGTGCGGGGGCTACGGGGAGCCGGCGGAGAGCGGCGGGGACACCTCCGCGACCTCCGCGTCGCAGGCGCCGGAGGCGGCCGAGACGAGCGCGGGTGCCGACTCGGGCGGCTCCGCGAACGCCCTGGCCAAGACCTCGGACATCCCCGAGGGAGGCGGCAAGATCTTCAAGGACCAGAAGATCGTGATCACCCAGCCGGCCGCGGGCGAGTTCAAGGCGTTCAGCTCCGTCTGCACCCACCAGGGGTGCGACGTCGACAAGATCGAGGGCGACACCATCGACTGCCCCTGCCACGGCAGCAAGTTCAAGATCACCGATGGTTCCGTGGCGAACGGCCCGGCCACCGACCCCCTGGAGGAGAAGGCGATCAAGGTGGACGGCGACTCCATCGTCCTCGCCTGATCCCCGTCCGCCGCGAGCCTGCCGCCGGGGAACGTCCCGGCGGTGGCGGGCGTCTCACGCGGCGGTTCCAGTACGGCCAGGAGCACCTGTAGGAAGCGACGGGCGTCGCGTGAGGCCGTACCCCGGTCCCGGGCGGGGGCCGGGGTACGGCCCGGCCACCGACCTTGTCTGAGCGGAAAGCTGTAAGGAAACGTGTCGGTCCGGGCCGATAGGCTTTCCGTGTGGCGAGATCTGTGGGTGGTCCGGTGAGTTTCCGGCCGAAGCCGGGGTCCATCCCCGAGTCCCCCGGCGTCTACCGGTTCAAGGACGCGGAAGGCCGGGTCATCTATGTCGGCAAGGCCAAAAGCCTGCGCCAGCGGCTCAACTCCTACTTCGCCGACTTCGCGGGCCTGCATCCGCGCACCCAGACCATGCTCACCACCGCCGTGGACGTCGACTGGACGGTCGTCGGCACCGAGGTCGAGGCACTCCAGCTCGAATACTCCTGGATCAAGGAGTACGACCCGCGGTTCAACGTCAAATACCGCGACGACAAGTCCTACCCCTACCTCGCGGTCACGATGGGGGAGGAGTTCCCCCGGGTCCAGGTGCTGCGAGGCGCCAAGCGCAAGGGCACCCGCTACTTCGGCCCCTACTCCCACGCCTGGGCGATCAGGGAGACCGTCGACCTGCTGCTGCGGGTCTTCCCGATCAGGAGCTGCTCGGGCGGGGTCTTCAAACGGGCCGCGCAGATCGGCCGCCCCTGCCTGCTCGGCTATATCGACAAGTGCTCGGCCCCCTGCGTGAGCCGGGTCACGGCCGAGGAGCACCGGGCGCTGGCCGACGACTTCTGTGAGTTCATGGCGGGCAACACCGGCCGGTTCATCAAGCGGCTGGAGCGTGAGATGCGCGAGGCCGCCGTCGAGCAGGAGTACGAGCGGGCCGCCAGGCTGCGCGACGACATCCAGGCGCTGCGGCAGGCGATGGAGAAGCAGGCCGTGGTCCTCGGCGACAACACCGACTGCGACGTGGTCGCCCTCGCGGAGGATCCGCTGGAGGCCGCCGTCCAGGTGTTCTACGTCCGCGGCGGGCGCATCAGGGGCCAGCGCGGCTGGGTGGTCGACAAGGTCGAGGATGCCGCGCCGGGCGAGCTGGTCGAGCAGTTCCTGCTGCAGATGTACGGCGAGGCGGCCGCCGAGGCGCTGCCCAGGGAGGTGCTGGTTCCGGTCCTGCCCCCCGACGCCGGAGCGGTCACCGAGCTGCTCGGCGAGCACCGCGGGGCGCGGGTGGAGATCAGGGTCCCCCAGCGCGGCGACAAGAGATCGCTGATGGAGACCGTCGAGCGCAACGCCGTCGAGTCCCTGAAGCAGCACAAGCTGAGGCGGGCCAGCGACCTGACCGCGCGCAGCAGGGCGCTGCAGGAGGTCGCCGACGCCCTCGACCTGGACCAGGTGCCGCTCCGCATCGAGTGCTACGACGTCTCCCACATCCAGGGCACCGACGTGGTGGCCTCCATGGTGGTCTTCGAGGACGGCCTGGCACGCAAGAGCGAATACCGCAGGTTCTCCGTGCGCTCCACCGAGGGCGATGTCGCCTCCATCTACGAGGTGATCTCCCGCCGGTTCAAGCGCTACCTGGAGGAGCGCTCGGCCACCGGAGAGCTCGACACGGACACCGGGGCCGATCCCGCCGACGGGCCGGCCGCAGGCCCTGCCGAGGAGGCGGCCGAGGGCGCGAGCGGAGGGCCGGGCGCGGGCGACGGGCCGCCGACCCGCACGTCACCGGGCATCGACCCGGAGACCGGCAAGCCGCGCAAGTTCGCCTACCCGCCCAACCTCGTCGTCGTCGACGGAGGTCCAGCCCAGGCCGCGGCGGCCCGCAGGGCGCTCGACGAGCTGGGCGTGGACGACGTGGCGGTGTGCGGGCTGGCCAAGCGACTGGAGGAGGTCTGGCTGCCCGGCGAGGACCTGCCGGTGATCCTCGCCCGCTCCAGCGAGGCCCTGTACCTGCTCCAGCGGGTACGCGACGAGGCCCACCGCTTCGCCATCACCTACCATCGATCCAAACGGTCGAAGAGTGTCAAGGAAAGCGCTCTGGACGAGGTCCCCGGTCTCGGCCCGGCCCGCAGGCAGGCGTTGATCAAGCATTTCGGATCGGTGAAGCGGCTGCGGGAGGCGACCGCGGCACAGATCTGCGAGGTTCCCGGGATCGGCCCCTCGACGGCCGAGACGATCGTGTCGGCCTTGAAGGGGCAGAACCCATGAGCGAAAGAGAGCCCGCGTTCGTCCTCGTCACCGGAATGTCGGGGGCGGGGCGGAGCACCGCCGCCAAGGCCCTGGAGGACCTGGGGTGGTTTGTCATCGACAACCTGCCGCCCGGGTTGCTGTTCGCCATGGCCGAGGAGGCGGGGCGGGTCAAGCTGGCCGCGGACAAGGTGGCCGCGGTGGTCGACGTGCGCAGCCTCGCCTTCACCAGCGACCTCAACAGTGCGATCGAGGAGTTGGAGGGGCGCGGCGTCGCAGTGCGCGTGGTGTTCCTGGAGGCGAGTGACGAGGAGCTGGTCCGCAGGTTCGAGAACGTCCGCCGCCCGCACCCGCTGCAGGGCGACGGCCGCCTGGTCGACGGGATCGCCCGCGAACGCGGCATACTGCGCGAGGTGCGGGCGAACGCCGACCTGGTGATCGACACCTCCAACCTCAACGTCCACGAGCTCCGGGGGAAGATCGTCGCCTTCTTCGGCGGCGAGGACCGCCCAGGGCTGCGGGTCAACGTCGTCTCCTTCGGCTACAAGTACGGCCTGCCCGTCGACGCCGACCTGGTCGTCGACTGCCGGTTCCTGCCCAATCCCCACTGGGTCCCCGAACTCCGCCCGATGAACGGACTGGACGCTCCCGTACGGGAGTACGTTCTCAACCAAGCGGGTGCGAAGGAGCTCCTCGACGCCTACGAGGAGGTGTTCACCATCATCGCCTCCGGCTACACCCGCGAGGGCAAGAGCTATGCCACGCTCGCCGTTGGCTGCACCGGCGGCAAGCACCGCAGCGTCGCCATGGCCGAGCAGATCGGCGGGCGGCTGCGCGACAGGGGTGGCATGGAGGTGCAGGTGAGCCATCGGGATGTGGGCCGGGAGTGAACGAAGGTCTCAAGATCGTCGCGCTGGGTGGGGGACACGGGCTGTACGCCTCGCTGTCGGCGCTGCGGAGGGTCACCTCCCGGCTGACGGCGGTGGTGACCGTCGCCGACGACGGGGGCTCCAGCGGCCGTCTTCGCCGCGAGCTCGGTGTGCTCCCCCCGGGGGATTTGAGGATGGCCCTGGCGGCCCTGTGCGGTGACGACGAGTGGGGGCGCACCTGGAGCGAGGTCGTCCAGCACCGCTTCCGCAGCGAGGGCGACCTGCACGGCCACGCGATCGGCAACCTGCTGATCGTGGCGCTGTGGGAGCGGCTCGGCGACACGGTGCTGGGACTCGACTGGCTCGGGCGGCTGCTCGGCGCGCACGGGCGGGTGCTGCCGATGGCCTCGGTGCCGCTCGACATCGCCGCCGAGGTCGAGTTGGACGGCGAGGTGAGCACGGTACGCGGTCAGGTGGCCTGCGCGCTCACGCCCGGCAGGGTCCGGGCCATCTCGCTGCTCCCCGAGGACCCGCCGGCGTGCCCCGAGGCCGTCCGTGCGGTCCTGGACGCCGACTGGGTGGTGTTCGGTCCCGGTTCCTGGTTCACCAGCGTGCTGCCCCACCTGAAGGTGCCCGAGCTGGCCGAGGCGTTGCACGCCACCCGCGCCCGCCGCCTGGTCGCGCTGAACCTCGCCCCGCAGGCGGGGGAGACCGACGGATTCTCCCCCCAGAAGCACCTGGAGGTGCTGCGCGAGCACGCGCCCTCCCTGGAGATCGACGTCGTCGTCGCCGACACCGGGGTGATCGACGACCGTGATGAGCTGGACAAGGCCGCGGCCGATCTCGGGGGGAGGCTGGTCCTCGCCTCCGTGGCGGACGAGGACGGCTCCCCGCGACACGATGCACAACGTCTTGCCTCCGTCCTGGACGAGATTTTCCGTGAGAAGCGTTGATCCTGGTCAGCGGTGCTCAGGAGTGCGAGAAACTTCTGTGAGCCCGATTTATCTCGGGTCGCAAGGGGTCTGTATGGGGGAGGACGAACACGCATGGCGATGACAGGTGTGGTCAAGGACGAGCTGAGCAGGCTGCAGATCCTGAAGCCTTGCTGCCGTAAGGCCGAGGTGTCGACGCTGTTGCGGTTCGCGAGCGGGTTGCACCTGGTGAGCGGCCGGATCGTGATCGAGGCCGAGCTCGACACCAACGTCACCGCTCGGCGGCTGATCAAGGACATCGGCGAGGTCTTCGGGCACAAGGCCGAGGTGCTCGTCCTGGCCCCGGCCGGGCTGCGCAAGGGCTCGCGCTACCTCGTGCGGGTCTACCGCGACGGGGAGGCGCTCGCCCGCCAGACCGGTCTGATCGACAACCACGGGCGCCCGGTCAGGGGCCTGCCCCGCCAGGTCGTCGCGGGGGCGACCTGTGACGCCGAGGCGGCCTGGCGGGGGGCGTTCCTGGCGCACGGCTCGCTGACCGAGCCGGGGCGCTCGATGTCGCTCGAGGTCACCTGTCCGGGGCCCGAGGCGGCGCTCGCGCTGGTCGGGTCCGCGCGGAGGTTGAAGATCCACGCCAAGGCGAGGGAGGTGCGCGGCGTCGACCGGGTGGTGGTCCGCGACGGCGACGCCATCGGCGCGCTGCTGACCCGGCTGGGCGCCCACGACAGCGTGCTCGCCTGGGAGGAGCGGCGGATGCGCCGCGAGGTTCGCGCGACGGCGAACCGGCTCGCCAACTTCGACGACGCCAACCTGCGCCGTTCGGCCCGTGCCGCGGTCGCGGCGGGGGCGAGGGTCCAGCGGGCCCTGGAGATCCTCGGGGAGGAGGCCCCCGAGCATCTGGTGATCGCCGGTCGCCTGAGGGTGGAGCACAAGCAGGCGTCCCTGGAGGAACTGGGTCAGCTCGCCGACCCGCCCCTGACCAAGGACGCCATCGCCGGTCGCATCCGCCGCCTGCTGGCCATGGCCGACAAGCGGGCCCAGGACATCGGCGTTCCCAACACCGAGGCCAATCTCACCGTCGACATGCTGGCCCCCTAGGTCGTCGGGATCGCGCCGGCGGCAGCGGTCGTTCGGCCGGAAGGCCCGTGGCTCAGGGCTGCTTCCTGGGCTCGAAGTAGTTCGTGTGGTCGGCGGCCTCGCCCGGCTGCGGGACGGGCGAGGCGGCGCGGGCGTCGTGGGCCTCTCGGGCGGCCTTGACGCGCCTGTTCACGAAGCTGAAGCCCGCGTAGGCGGCGACCACCCAGAACAGCAGCGAGATGGGGTCCTGGCGCAGAAGCTCGGGGAAGGCGTCGAGCACCCGGGCGAGGGCGGGGCCGTAGTCCTCGCCGGACACCTGCGCCCAGGCGATGGTGGATCCGACGACCTGGCCGAGCGCGGCGCCGGCGAGGGAGAAGAAGGCGGCGAGCGGCGGCAGTACCGGGCTGGTCGGCTTCACCGCGATCATGGCGAGGCCGACGAGGAGACCGACGCCGATGGCGGCGAAGCCGATCTCGTACCCGCTGAAGGCGATGAGCGCGCCGTAGGCCGCGGCGCCGACGGCGGTGCCCAGCAGACCGGTGAGGATGCCGGGTAGAAGCCCGTTCGCCAGGTGTGGGTCGTTATCTGTCACAGCGGGTTCTCCCGGGGTTGTGGTGTTTGTAGTGACGAGTCGGGCACTTTACTTGAATGGTGCGATACCTGTTCGTGGGTTAGCGAATAACGGAGCACCCCCTCAAGTGGTCTAGGCCAATTTGGGTCCGATAAGGTTCGTGGTTGAGGTTTCAGCCAGCACCAAGTCGCCGGATCCGAGAGACCGGCGCATCGATGTACGAGGAGATCGGCACCGTGACCATCCGCGTAGGCGTCAACGGATTTGGCCGCATCGGCCGCAACTTCTGGCGCGCGGTCGCTGCCAGCGGCAAGGACATCGAGATCGTGGCGGTCAACGACCTGACCGACAACGCCACGCTCGCCCACCTGCTGAAGTACGACAGCATCCTCGGCCGTCTGCCGTACGAGGTCAAGAGCACCGCCGACGAGATCATCGTCGACGGCAAGACCATCAAGGCGTTCGCCGAGCGCGACCCCGCCAAGCTGCCCTGGGGCGACCTGGGCGTGGACGTCGTCGTCGAGTCGACCGGCTTCTTCACCGACGCCAACAAGGCCCGCGTGCACGCCGAGAACGGCGCGAAGAAGGTCATCATCTCGGCTCCGGCCAAGAACGAGGACGTCACCGTCGTGATGGGCGTCAACCACGACAAGTACGACCCGGCGAACCACACGGTCATCTCCAACGCCTCCTGCACCACCAACTGCCTGGCGCCGATGGCCAAGGTCCTCAACGACACCTTCGGTATCGAGAAGGGTCTGATGACCACGATCCACGCCTACACGCAGGACCAGAACCTGCAGGACGCCCCGCACAGCGACCTGCGTCGCGCCCGCGCCGCCGCGATCAACATCGTGCCGACCTCGACCGGCGCCGCCAAGGCCATCGGCCTGGTGCTGCCCGAGCTCAAGGGCAAGCTCGACGGCTTCGCGCTGCGCGTGCCGATCCCCACGGGCTCGGCCACCGACCTCACCGTCGAGGTCGGCCGCGAGACCACCGTCGAGGAGGTCAACGCCGCGCTCAAGGCCGCGGCCGAGGGCGAGCTCAAGGGCTACCTCACCTACAACGAGGACCCGATCGTCTCCTCCGACATCGTGACCGACCCGGCGTCCTGCATCTTCGACGCGCCCCTCACCAAGGTGATCGGCAACCAGGTCAAGGTCGTCGGCTGGTACGACAACGAGTGGGGTTACTCCAACCGCCTCGTCGACCTCATCGAGCTGGTCGGCGCCGACCTCTGATGAAGGACATCTCCGAGTTCGACGTGGACGGCCGGCGCGTCCTGGTGCGCGCCGACCTCAACGTCCCCCTGGAGGGGGACGTCATCACCGACGACGGCCGCATCCGCGCCTCGGTGCCGACGATCAAGGAGCTCGCGGGCCGGGGGGCCCGCGTGGTCGTCGTCGCGCACCTGGGACGCCCCAAGGGCAAGCCGAACCCGGAATACTCCCTCGCCCCGGTCGCCAAGCGGCTGGGTGAGCTCCTGGGTGCCGACGTCGCCTTCGCGACCGACGTGGTCGGCGAGTCCGCCCAGGCCGTCGTGGAGGCCCTCCAGGACGGTCAGGTGGCCCTTCTGGAGAATCTGCGCTTCGAGCCGGGCGAGGAGTCCAAGGACGACGAGGAGCGGGCCGCCTTCGCCGCCAAGCTCGCCGCCTTCGCCGACGTCTACGTGGGCGACGGCTTCGGCGCGGTGCACCGCAAGCACGCCAGCGTCTACGACGTGCCCGGCCTGCTGCCGCACGCCGCGGGCCGGCTCGTCCTGGCCGAGGTCGAGGTGCTCAGGAAGCTGACCGACGAGACCGAGCGGCCGTACGCCGTGGTGCTCGGCGGCGCCAAGGTCTCCGACAAGCTCGGCGTGATCGGCAACCTGCTCACCAAGGTCGACCGGCTCCTCATCGGCGGCGGCATGGCCTACACCTTCCTCAAGGCCCAGGGCTACGAGGTCGGCAGGTCGCTGCTCCAGGAGGACCAGCTCGACAAGGTGCGGGGCTTCCTCGACGAGGCGCGCAAGCGCGAGGTCGAGATCGTCCTGCCGGTCGACGTGCTCGCGGCCGTCGAGTTCGCCGAGGACGCCGAGTACGAGGTGGTCGACGCCACCGCGATCCCGGCCGACCGCGAGGGGCTCGACATCGGCCCGCGCACCCGCGAGCTGTTCGCGGGCAGGCTGGCCGACGCCAGGACGGTGTTCTGGAACGGCCCGATGGGCGTCTTCGAGTTCGAGGCCTTCTCCGGGGGAACTCGCGCGGTCGCCGAGGCGTTGATCGCCTCTGAGGCCTTCACCGTCGTCGGCGGGGGAGACTCGGCCGCGGCCGTGCGCAGGCTCGGCCTGGCGGAGGACGGGTTCTCCCACATCTCCACCGGTGGCGGGGCCAGCCTCGAATACCTGGAGGGCAAGACCCTCCCCGGACTCGTGGCGCTGGAGCGGTAGAAAGTGAACCCACGCGACGAGCGGAGCGGCCGGTCGACGACCGACGCCGCCCGCCCAGTGAACAAGGAGTGGTGAGCGAACGATGAGCACACCTCGTAAGCCGCTCATGGCCGGCAACTGGAAGATGAACCTCAACCACCTTGAGGCCATCGCGCACACCCAGAAGCTCGCCTTCGCGCTGAACGACAAGGACTTCGACCGGGTCGAGGTGGCCGTGCTGCCGCCGTTCACCGACCTGCGCAGCGTGCAGACCCTGGTGGACGGCGACAAGCTGCGGATCGTCTACGGTGCGCAGGACCTGTCGCAGTACGACGGCGGCGCCTACACCGGCGAGATCTCCGGGGCGATGCTCTCCAAGATCGGCTGCACCTTCGTGCTCGCCGGTCACTCCGAGCGCCGCCAGTATCACCGCGAGGACGACGACGTCGTCAACGCCAAGGTGCAGGCGGCCTACCGGCACTCGCTCACCCCCATTCTGTGCGTGGGTGAGGGCCTGGAGGTGCGCAGGGCGGGCGACCAGGTGGCCCACAGCGTCGCGCAGCTCGACGGCGCGCTCCGCAAGGTGAGCGCCGAGCAGGTCGCCTCCATCGTGCTCGCCTACGAGCCGGTGTGGGCGATCGGCACCGGCGAGGTGGCCACCCCGGACGACGCGCAGGAGGTCTGCGGGGCACTCCGGGCGCGACTCGCCGAGCTGTACGACGCAGAAGTGGCCGCCGGTGTCCGTATCCTTTACGGTGGGTCGGTCAAGTCTGACAACATCGCGGGCATCATGGCGCAGCCTGATGTCGACGGTGCCCTGATCGGTGGCGCGAGCCTCGACCCCGGGGAGTTCGTCAAGATTTGCCGTTTTGGCGAATTGTCGAACTGACTGAGCCATTCGGTGGGTGCGACTTGACAGCACGTCATACCCTCTTAGAGCAGGTTTGAATCGTCACGCCATCGGCGTACACAAGGGTCGTGCCCGGACGCGGGTCACGCGCACATAGGGAACAGGTCAACGGTGACAATCGGAATCTCCATCGCCCTCATCCTGTCGAGCTTGCTGATGATGCTGCTCGTCCTGCTCCACAAGGGCAAGGGCGGTGGCCTCTCGGATCTGTTCGGTGGCGGTTTCTCGTCGTCGTTCGGAGGCTCCTCGGTGGTGGAGCGCAACCTTGACAGACTCACCGTCATCACCGGTGTCGTCTGGTTCGTCTGCATCATCGCGCTGGGCCTGCTTCTGCGGCCCTGACCTGGCTTCGACAGGCGTGACAGTGGTTCAGTCCCCGCATCCCCAAGCGGCGGGGCCATCGAGCAAGGAGTTCATCCGTGGGTAGTGGCAACGCGATCCGTGGCAGCCGTGTCGGTGCCGGCCCGATGGGGGAGGCGGAGCGCGGCGAGGCGGCCCCCCGTGTGCGGGTGCCTTTCTGGTGCGCGAACATGCACGAGACGCGCCCCAGTTTCGCCAGCGACGCGGCCGTCCCCGAGTTCTGGGACTGCCCCCGGTGTGGTCTCCCCGCCGGTCAGGACGAGGCGAACCCGCCCGCCCCGCCGCGTAACGAGCCTTACAAGACGCACCTCGCGTACGTGAAGGAACGCCGCAGCGACAAGGATGGTGCGCAGATCCTCGCCGAGGCCCTGGAGCGGCTGCGCTCCTCCTCACGCCCGATCTACTAGCCGGACCCTCGGGTACGGCTCGACGGCGAGCACGCGGAAAGACCTCCGCGGGTGAAATCACCCGCGGAGGTCTTTTTGCGTTCCGGGTGGCTTTCACGATCGCCGGAAACCGGCTGCCGGGCCGGCCGCCGCGTTTTCTCGGCGAGCTCTGGTGCCGTGGATGGTCAGGGATGTCCTGGGTAGGGCCTGAAAGAGATACCCCCTTGCGCAGATATGGGCAGGTGGGGGGGTCGACATCGCCCCGGAGGTGGTCCCATGAAGGAGCAGCCAGGTACGCACGACCATCCGAAGAGCGCGCTGAACCTGCGGCTCATTCTGGCGATCTTCGGCCTGGTGGTCTGCACGGTTCTGGCGGTGTTCGCGGCACAGGGCGGATTCACCCTGCTCACCGTGGCCCTCGCCGTCCTGGCGGCCGTCGCGGTGGTGGACATCGTGGTGGTCGGGATCAGGATCGTCCGCAGGCGCCGACGCGGTGAGCGGCACACTCTGTTCGAGTGAACCGTCCGCCCCGGCCTTTTCGCCGGGCTCCCCGCCTTCTTGGTGGGCCTTCTTGGTGGGTTCGCGGCCGGGGACGGATGAGCCCGAAGACGACGGAAGCCCGGCCGAGGCCGGGCTTATCCGGAGACGGTGCTCTCAACCCGGTCCCTGGCCGGGTTGAGCAGCCGTCGCGCTGATCTCACATCCATCTGTTTATGGCCTGTTGGGGAAGTCCGGCCTGTTGGGCATGTCCGCCCGACCGGGCATGTCTGTCCTGTGGGAGGTGTCTCCTCGGTGGGAGGTGTTTCCCTTGTGTGACATTCCGGCCATCTTCTTGGTACCCATCGCCACCGCTCCCAGGCCGAGCAGGAGGATGACGATGCCGGTGACGACGTTGTTCCAGATGCTCCCCCTCGTCGCCGAGCCGGTGATCCAGGGAGCGATGATGGTCCAGATTCCGATGACCGGCGCGACCCAGCTGACCCCGTAGGTCCGGCCGTAGGCGGACGCGAAGGCCAGGGCCAGCGCGGCGACCACGATACCGGTGACGAGGTTGCTCACGGAGAGCCTGGACAGGCCGTTGAAGCCGACCACCCAGGGTGAGATCGCCAGATACAGGCCCGCCAGAAGGCCCAGTCCTTCGATGGCCTGGGCCACCGAACTGGAGCCCGCTCGTTCGTACCTCTCCCGCATCTCGATGAGATCGGGGTGATGTTCCAGGCTTGCGGGTCTCGTCATGACCCATGCCCCCTTCCGGTTTCACGCGAAATACGATCCGCTGTGAAAGCGAACTCCTACCGATATACCCGACATAAGCTCCAAACAGCCCAAATGGCTACAAATCTAGATAATGAAATCCTTAGGTTACGGAGATCCGAAGTAGTCCTCAGGCGCGCTGTTCCGGTCTTACACCCATGGACCGGGTATCGGCGGCGCTCCGGGAACCGACGTTGCGACCCCTCTCAGGGGCGATGAGGACCCTGGCCGAAGCTGAACGAGTACAACGAGTACATGGCCCTGGGAAGCACGTTGTGACCCCTCCTGGGGAGATCAGGACTCCGCAGGCGAAGCGAAGGAGGTGACCTGGCTTGGCCTGTCCTCGTCGCCTCCGAGAGGGATCCAAACGGTATTTTAAGGAACCGTTCAGGAGATGAGTTCGCTGTTTAGATAAGCGTGGAACTCCTTCGCCACCACGACCTTCATCGCCAACACCCCCGCCAAGGCCATCGCCTTCGCCCTCCCCACCCCTGCGGGAACTCGCCTGACCTGCCCGCCCCTCCTCCGCCTGGGCCGCCACTCAGCCCGTCTCCTGCTGACGGACCCCTCTGCCGCAACCGGACACGACCGGGACGGCTAAAACACCGCCCCGGGTCCAGAAAGCAGCGCGCCGGTCTGGCGGACCGAGCGGGTGGAGGCGTCTGTCAGCAGTCGCAACTGCAGTTGCAGCACTCGCAGCACCCGGAGCAGCCGTTGCAACACTGCCCGCAGGCGTCGCAGCCGCTGCCGTCGCAGCGCTCGCCGCACGACCTGTAGCGGTCCTCGTCCCACGGCGGCCGGTACAGTCCGCAGGTGCAGCAGGCCGCCGACATGCACAGCAGCGACAGCAACCCGCCGGGATCCGGCTTCAGCCGCGGGTCGCGAGGGGGTGCCTCGGGGCTCTCCCGCTCGGCCTCGCCGAAGACCCGGTCGACGGCACGGCCGGTCTCGGCGACCAGCAGGGCGTTGACGAGGCGACGTCGTTCCAGGTCCAGTTCGGCCACCGCGAGGCGCAGTCCGTGCGCGGCGTCGTCGCAGTGCCGCCGCGCGGCGGCCAGGTCGGTGCCCGAGGCCGTCAGCGGGTTGTAGGCTCCGCGCTCGCGATCGCGGGCGAGGTCCTCGACGGCGTCCAGCAGGTGTGCCAGGCGGCCGAAGTAGCGTCCGGCCTCCTCCAGGGTCTCCCGGTTGTGCGGCTTGCCGGCCAGTACGGCGGTGTGCCCGAAGGCGGCGGCGACCGCGGCCTCGGTGGGGGCGGTGAGCTGGAGCAGGCTCGGGTTCGGCAGGCGCTCCAGCCGGGTCTGCTCCTCGACCGCGGTGAGGAGTGGGGTGGGATCGAATCCGAGGGCGGCGGCCGTACCCGATCCGGCGGCCGACCAGCGGGCGGCCACCCGCCCCGCACCGGCCGCCACCAACCGGCGGGCGTAGATGCCGTCGCCGTCCTCGACGTGGTCTTTGACCTTTCCCGCGGCCAGGATCAGCGAGACCGCGGCGGCCAGCCGTACCCCCTCGGCCTGGGCGACGTCCGCGCCCTTGAACCCGCGCAGCGCGCAGGCGGCCGCACGTCGGTACGGTGAGGGGGCCGGTGCCTGTGCCTCGGTGAGTACGGACACCAGCAGACCGTCGTAGTTGGTCACCAGCCGGGAGGCGTGCCCGTGCTCATCCCGCAGGGCCAGGCAGAGCCCGCACAGGTGCGCCATCCACTCCTTGAACAGCCCGCCGCACATCCCGTGCCTGCATGGGCGAACGATTCCAAACATATGCCCCTCTTCCGCCTGCGACCGGTGCCCAGCCTGACGGTCCCCACTTGTCACACACTTGCGGATGGCGGGTCAGCCCGCTGAAGCGCCCATGCCGCTCGGTTGCCTGGACTCATTATCGGGGCCGCAAAACGTACATTATCGGGCTGATGTTTCCTGTAAGTCGTTTTATCGGGCACCACCGATCCCGGCCAGCAGGTTCCGGACGAGGGCCTCGGCGAACTCGTCGGTAAGGGGCTGGTCGGGGATGAGGAGACGGTGGTAGCAGGCGCCCCAGAGCTGGTCGACGACCACCTCGGGGTCGACGTCCTCGCGGAGTTGCCCGCGCCGCTTGGCGCGCTCCAGCGCCTCGACGGCGAGTGCTCTGCGCGGTGCCGAGTAGCGCTCGCGAAGGAGCGCCGACAGCTCGGGGTCGGTCTGGGCGTGGCCGACGAGCTCGGGCATCACGCGCCCGGCCTGGGTTTCGCGCATCAGGTGGACGAAGGCCCGCAACTGCGCGGTGAGGTCGGCGGCGATGTCGCCGGTGTCGGGGAAGGCCAGGGTTGGGCCGACGGCGTCGAAGTAGCCGTCCAACGCGAGCGCCCCCTTGGAGGGCCACCACTTGTAGAGCGTCACCCTGCTCGCGCCCGCCAGCGCCGCGACCCGTTCGATGGTGAAGGCGGCCATCCCCTCGGTGAGCAGGAGTTCGCCGGCCGCCCGCAGGATCTCGCGGCGAACCTCGGCGGCCGGACGGCGTCCGCGTCCGCGACGTGCGGGTGCGGGGGATTGCTGCGTCACCATCTACCTCCACGAGATATGGACATTGTGTTTATATCCATATATATACATAGTGTACACAAACTCTTGGAGGAGTGACCGATCATGAGCAGCACAGCAGCCCGCGTCGCCGTCGTCACCGGAGGCTCACGCGGCATCGGGCGTCAGGTCGTGGGCAGGCTCGCCGCCGACGGCTACGCGGTCGTGGTCAACTACGCGAGCAACGACACCGAGGGCAAGGCCGTCGTCGCGGAGGTCGCCGACAAGGGTGGCCAGGCGATCGCGGTCCGAGCCGACGTCGGCGACGAGCGGGCGGTCGCGGAGCTCTTCGACACGGCCGAGCAGACCTTCGGCGGCGTCGACGTCGTCGTGCACGCCGCCGGGATCATGAACCCGCCCACCCCGGTCGCCGAACTCGACCTGGACGTGCTGGACCGCGTGCTCCGCGTCAACGTACGCGGCACCTTCGCCGTGGCCCAGCAGGCCGCCAGGAGGCTGCGCGAGGGCGGCGCGCTGATCACCTTCTCCACCTCGGTGATCGGACTGGCCGCTCCCGGTTACGGCGCCTACGCCGCATCCAAGGGCGCCGTCGAGGGGCTGACCCTCATCCTCGCCCGCGAGCTGCGCGGCAGGGACGTCACGGTCAACACGGTCGCCCCCGGGCCCACCGCCACCGACCTCTTCCTGGAGGGCAAGGACGAGGAGACCGTCGCCAGGCTGGCCGCCCAGCCGCCGCTGGAGCGGCTGGGCCGACCTGCGGACATCGCCGAGGCGGTTGCCTTCCTCGCCGGCCCCGCCCGCTGGGTCAACGGTCAGGTGCTGCGGGTCAACGGCGGACTCGTCTGAGCCGAAACCGGTCCGGAAGGGCTGAGCGGAGGACCCGCCGCTCGTCGTACATCGATCCAGGGCGGAGACGACACCGCTCATCACCGTGGTGGTCGTCGGCCGTGCCGGCTCACGGGGACGCGCACGCGAGGCCGATGACATCGGTGTTCCTCGCCCCCCGTTCGAAGGCCAGGGAGTATCCGCACGCCCCGAGCGCGTTCTTCATCAGCCGTTCGGCCTCGGCGTGGGCGTCGTGAAACGGCCGCAGGCCGATGAGCGCCACCCCGGTCGTGCGCCGTAGCCGGTGCGCGGCGCCGAGTAGTTCGGCGGCGCGGTCGTGACGGCCGGTGGCGGCGATGGTCCAGGCGAGTGTCTCAAGGCCCCACACCGGTCCCCAGCGGTCGTCGATGTCGTACTGGCGGCGCAGCGAGTCGCGGAACAGGGTGGCGGCACGTACCGGGTCGCCGTGGCGCGACTCGGCGAGACCAAGGCCCCACAATGCCCAGGAGTGGGCCCAGGTCCCGCCGAGGGCTTCGGCGTCGGCGAGGTAGGCCTCGGCGGCGGTGACGGCGAGCTCCCGGTCTCCGAGGAAGGCGCAGGCCATCGCCCAGAGCATGGTCGCCATGTGGGCGTCACCGATCGCGCCGTCGGCGAGGAACCGGTCTCTCGCCTGCGCCAGCAGCGGGATGGAGCGAGGGCTGCCGTGGACGAGCATCGCGTGGGCGCCCTCGACACAGGTGACGGCGGCCGGGACGTCGGTGTCGGGAAGCTGTGTGGCGAGGCGGCGGCAGCGGGCCATGAAGGCGTCGGCACCCTGCCTGTCGCCCTGGCAGAGGGCGATCCAGGCGACCATGGCCACCGCGCCGACCTGGAGGGGGTCCGGCCGGCGAGGAGAGAGCGCGAGCCCGCGCTCCAGCCAGTGGCGGCCCTCGCCGATGGTGCTGCTGAAGAACCAGAACCGGGTCCGGGTGAGGTTGACGGTGATCTCCAGCCCGCTCCGCGCCTCGCCGGGCTCGGTGAGGCAGAAATCCAGCGCGGCCCGCAGGTTGGGGAGCTCCTGCCGCAGCCGCGACAGCCACCCGACCTCGCGGGGGCCGCACCAGTCGGCCGCGGCCCGTGCGGCGGTGCTCCGGTAGTGGTCACGGTGACGCCGTCGCATCACGGTCTCCTGGCCGAGGTCGATGAGACGCCGCCTGCCGTACTGGCGGATGGTCTCCAGCAGGCTGTAGCGCGTGCTGCCGTCCTGGCCGTTCACGACGAGAATCGACTTGTTCGCCAGGCCCGTGAGGATGTCGAGGACTTCGTGGCGGTCGACGCCCGTCCCCGAGCACACCGCCTCGGCCGCCTCCAGGTCGAACTCGCCGGCGAAGACCGACAGCCGGGCCCACAGCAGCCGTTCGTGCTCGGTGCACAGGTCGTGGCTCCAGTCGACGACGCCGCCCAGGGTCCGGTGGTGGCGGGGGGAGCTCTCGGCGTCGGTGTCGGCGAGCAGCCGGAACCGGTCGTCCAGCCGGTCGAGTATCTCCTGGGCGGAGAGCGTTCCCAGCCGGACCGCGGCCAGTTCGATCGCGAGTGGCACGCCGTCCAGCCGTCCGCACAGCTGTGCGACGACGTCGCGGTTGTGCCGCGTGATCCGGAAGTCCGGTGCCGAGGCCGCGGCGCGGTCGGCGAGCAGCTTTACCGCCTCGTAGCGGGTCAGCGCCGGCTCGGGGTCCGCGTCCGCCGGCGTCATGGGCGGTACGGAGAGGGGCGGCACCGGCAGGACGTGCTCGCCCTGGACGCCGAGCCGCTGTCGGCTGGTGGCGAGCACCCGCAGACCGGGCGCCGCGCGCAGGAGCGCGGTCACCAGTGTCGCGGCGGCGTTCACCAGATGCTCGCAGTTGTCCAGCACCAGCAGCGCCCTGCCGTCGCTCAGGTGCTCGACGAGGATGTCCAGACAGGGGCGCGCGGACTGGTCGCGGATTCCGAGAGCCTGGGCCACGGTCCGGTCGAGCAGAGCGGGGTCGGTCAGCGGGGCGAGGTCGGCGATCCACGCCCCGTCGGGGAAGGCGGGCGACACCCGCGCGGCCAGTCGCAGCGCCAGCCGGGTCTTGCCCACCCCGCCCACCCCGGTCAGCGTGACCAGGCGGCTGGTCTCCAGCAGCCGCGCGGCGTCGTCGAGCTGCCGCTGTCGGCCCACGAACGTGGTCATCTCGCCGGGGAGGTTGCCGGAAGATCTCCTGGCGGTGAGCGCGGGATCGTTGTCGAGAATCCGCTGATGCAGTTTCCGTACCTCCGCGCCGGGGTCGACGCCGAGCTCCTCGACGAGGACCTCGCTGAGGGAGTGGTAGCAGCGCAGAGCCTCGGCCTGGCGTCCCGACCTGCACAGCGCGAGCATCCGCTGCGCCCAGAACCGCTCCCTGAGCGGATACGCGGCGGTCAGCCGGCGCAACTCGGCGAGCACCTCCTCGTGGCGGCCCAGTGCGAGGTCGGCCTCGATGCGGGACTGGAGCGCGTCCAGCCCGCGCTCGGCCAGCACGGGCGCGACCTCTCGCCGCAGGGTCTCGGACGGCACGTCCTGCAGCGGCTCCCCGCGCCACAACCGCAGTGCCTCGGCCAGCAGCGCGGCGGCCCGCTCCGTCGCGTCCGCGGCGGAGGCGGCTCTGGCGCGGAGGGTGAGGGTCTCGAAGCGGTGCAGGTCGAGCCGGTCGTCGGCCACCTTGAGCAGATAACCTCGCGGGCAGGTGAGCAGCGGGCCCTCGTCCCCGGCACACCCCAGCAGGCGTCTGATCCGCAGCACGTAGTTCTGCAGGGTGTTTCTCGCCCCGCCCGGCGGGTCGTCTCCCCACAGATGGTTCGTCAACGTCTCGACGGAGACCGTCTTGTTGGCGTCGAGCAACAGCGAGACGAGCAACGTCCGCAGCTTGGCCGCCCGGATCGGCACCGGGACGCCGTCCCGCAGCACCTCGAACGGCCCCAGAATCCTGAACTCGAGATCCGAGCCTCCCGTTTCCATTACTCAATGTAATCATAAAATCGCTGTTCGCGATCAGGGGTGTACGTCAAATGCGCCTTGGGTGCGCGGCAATCGCTTGGCGGGACGGGCTCCGGCGAAGGTTGATCGTAACTCTGAGTAATCGTCAGGTGGCCATCGGGTGAGTGGTGTGCAGGACGGTGTGCGTGACGGCGGGGCGGCACGTCCCGCTGATCCTCACGCGACAGGAAGGGCATCTCATGTTCAAGCGCGTAACCGGGATCGCGGCGGCGGTGATGGTCACCGCCGCTCCCGTTCCCGCCGGCGCGACCTCGTTCTCCCGGGAGCTCACGGCCGCGGCACGGGCCGCGGGCGCCTCGAAGGCGACGGCCCGCTCAACCTCGGGCGCGCTCGGTTCCTGATCTCCACGGGGTGGCCGATTCGCTGATATCTAGCTCGATATGTATCGAAATTATCTTGATCAAGACAGGGTGCCCATCCATAGACATTTCGTACTTCCTGCCCATAACATCAAGCCTTCTTGGGGCAGTCTTTACTGTCCCTTGAACTTTGGTCGGGGTTTTTTCCCGCCCCGAACTGATCGTTCTGGAAGGTTTTTGATGTCTGTACCACCTCTGGTGACGGGCCCTGAGGCGCCGGCCACCCTCCGTAGTTCGAGATCGGTGCGTCGCGGCGCGGCGGCGTTGGGTCTCGCCGTCGCCATGACCCTGGCCGGGGTCGCGGCGCCCTCGGTCTCCGTCGGCGCGGTCGCCGACCCCTCCGTCGGACCGGTCTTCGTGGACGGCATGGCCCAGCCGGTGTTCTCGTCGAACCGCAACGACTGGATCCGCGAGGAGATGTGGGTCGAGACCTCGATCGACAGTGACGGCGACGGGCGGAACGATCGGGTACACGCCGAGGTCACCCGACTGCGGGAGACGGAGACGGCGGGTCTGAAATCGCCCGTCGTGTACGAGGTGAGCCCCTACTACGCGGGCGGCAACGCGGTCGCGAACCACAACGTCGATCACGAGCTCCACGAGGCGCTCCGCCCCGGCAAGGGCTGGATGAACCGCGGTGGTTCGGTGAAGGATCCGGCGGCCGACGAGCGGCTCGCCGCCGCCGGTGTGGCCGAGGCGGCCAGGGATGACGAGGCCGTCACGGGCACCGGGCCGCAGCCCGTCATCAGCACCAGCCACGAGGCCAACTGGCTGCCTCGCGGTTTCGCGGTGGTACACGCCGAGTCGCTGGGCAGCGGTAAGTCCGACGGCTGTCCCACCACCGGTGGGCGCAACGAGACCATCGGCGCGAAAGCGGTCGTCGACTGGCTGAACGGTCGCGCGAAGGCGTACGACGCCGCGGGCAGGGAGGTCAGCGCCACCTGGACGACCGGCAAGGTCGGCATGATCGGCACGTCGTACAACGGCACCCTGCCCAACGCGGTCGCGAGCACCGGCGTCGAGGGACTTGAGGCGATCGTGCCGATCTCGGCGATCTCCAGCTGGTACGACTACTACCGCGCGAACGGCGCCGTCGTCGCCCCAGGCGGCTACCAGGGCGAGGACGCCGACGTGCTCGCGGAGTACGTCTACACCCGCGCGGACAGGCAGGTCTGCCGGAGCGTCATCGAAGGGCTCGCCAAGGAGCAGGACCGGGTCACCGGCGACTACAGCGCCTTCTGGGACGAGCGCAACTACCTGAACGACGTCGACAAGGTCCGCGCCGCGACGCTGGTCGCGCACGGGCTCAACGACTGGAACGTCAAGACCAAGCACGCCGCGCAGTGGTACGAGGCGCTCAAGGCGCGCGGAGTGCCGCACAAGATCTATCTGCACCAGGGCGGGCACGGCGGCTCCCCGAGCGTCAACGTGCTCAACCGCTGGTTCACCCGCTACCTGTGGGGCCAGCAGAACGGCGTGGAGAACGACCAGCGGGCGCTGATCCAGCGCGAGAACAGGACGCTGGTGGAATACCCCGAGTGGCCGGAACCGACCGCGGCGGACACCGAGCTCAACCTGGCGCCCAGCACGGACGGCACCGCGGGTGCCCTCACCGCCGACAAGACCCGCCAGGGCAAGCCGGTGACCGAGACGATCGTCGACGACGCCTCGAAGCGGGCACTGGCCCTCGCCGACGCGGTGACGTCCCCCAACCGCCTGGCCTACAAGTCGGGGGCGCTGACCGACGCGGTCCGGCTCAGCGGCACGCCGCAGGTGTCACTGCGGATGTCCTTCGGCCAGCCGGCCGCCAACGTCACGGCGCTGCTCGTCGACTACGACCAGAACGGCAAGGCGAAGATCATCACTCGCGGCTGGACGGACCCGCAGAACCGTAAGTCGATCTCGAAGACCGAGCCGGTCAAGCCGGGCAGCCCGTACCGCCTCGACTTCGACATGCAGCCGCACGACTACGTGTTCGCGGCGGGGCACCGCATCGGCGTCGTGCTGCTGTCGAGCGACTACGAGTACACCATCCGGCCCACCCCCGGGGCGAAGCTGCACCTCGACACGACGAAGAGCACGGTCACGCTGCCGCTCGTCGGCGGGGCGGCCTCGTTCACCGCGGCGAACGGCTGATCCGTCGCTCCCGTCGACAGGGCGGCCCGCCCTGTCGACGGGAGCATGCCTCATGAGGTGGCGGGCCCCGGGTGTTCGGGGGCGGACCGGCGGATGGGAGTGAAGAGCGCGACCGTTGCGAGCAGGAGGCAGGCGGTGCCCGCGAGCAGGCAGATCACGGTGACGCCGTAGCCGCCCGCACCCCAGGTCAGGACGGCCGCGCCCACCGGGCCCAGGGAGAAGTGGATCGTCCAGAACGCCGAGGTGACGCGGCCGAGCAGATGGTCGGGGGTCACCTGCTGGCGCAGGGACATCGAGCAGATCCCGGCCACGCTGACGCCGCAGAGATAGACGGCCATCAGGGCGGCGATCACCGGGACGCGGCCCGAGAGGCCGACGCCCGCCATCGCGAGCCCGCTCGTCGCGAGGGCGCCGATCCAGGTGACGCCGAAACCGAGCCTGCGGCGGACGGGCGCCACGAGCACGGCCCCGGCGATCGTGCCCACCGCGGCGACCGCGAGGACCGTGCCGACGGTGCCGTCGGAGCGGCCCAGGTCGTGCTTCAGGTGGTAGATCAGCACATCGGTCATGCCGAGCGTGAAGAAGATGAAGAAGGAGAGCAGGATCGTCAGGGAGCGCAGCACCGGGTGCCGCCAGAGGAACCGGGCACCGGCCAGCATCTCCTGCCAGGGCCGCTGGCGCGGCGGCGCCGTCGCACCGGCCTCGGGCCGCTTGAACCGGACGAAGTACAGGGCCGCCGCCGACAGCGCGAAGCTCGCCGCGTTGATGGCGATCGCCGCGGTCGGACCGAACTGTCCGGAGACCACGCCGGCGAGCAGCGGGCCGCCGACACCGGCCGCCGCCGCGGTCGCGTAGAGCCGCCCGTTCGCCTCGGTGATGCGGTCGCCCTCGACCAGGTTGCGCACCGCGGTCACGTAGGTGACCTGGAAGACCATCCCGATCGCCTCGCTGAGCGGCAGCACCACGTACAGCAGCCAGACCTGCGGGCCGAACGCCCAGACGAGCGGGATGAGCCCGTACAGCGCCAGGCGGGCGAGATCGCAGCAGATGAGCAGGGTCCGCCGGTCGAGCCGGTCGGCCAGGATGCCGGCGAAGATCCCGGCGAAGACCGACGCGGCACCGGCCACACCGGTCAGCAGGCCCATCTGCGCGACCGACCCGGTCACGTTCAGCACCAGCAGCGGGATGGCGATGTAGGCGAACGAGTCCCCGGCGACGGAGAGCGTCTGCGAGACCCAGAAGACGTTGAAGTTGCGATCGCGCCACAGCGGGCGCCCGCCCCCGCTCCCCGGCCCCCCTGCCTGTGCCACGAAGCGACTATCGCTCATCTCGGGCGGGCCTTTCCAGTGATTAAAGGATCATTTGGGAGCTGTTCCTGGGTGTGGATCTGGGTGAGGCCCGGTGGCGATCCGGCCGTGGCCGGTGGAACCCGGATGTGGCGCGCCTTGAGGTGACGGATGCCGAGCGGGCGTTGGTCGAGCCGTATCCGCCGGTGGCGGCTATCCGGTCGTTTCCTCGTCTTCGATCCGGAGCGCTATCGGCAGCGCGACACCCTCGCATTCCACCTCGGTGGGTGACGTGATGTTCGTGGTTGTGAACGGTGGATTTCCCGGGGTCTACCTCGTGCGAACCGTCAGGACCCCGGCGAGATCGATGTCGCTGGAGCGGCCGCCGAAACCGGACTCCGAGATCAGCCGAGCCCCCAGGACGGCGCTCCAGAAGGTCCGTGCCTCCACGAGGGCAGGGCGATCGATGACCCAGTCATGGCGCTCCAGGACCGCGGTGAGGTAACGCTCCGCCAGACGGAAGAGCAGATCGAGGTCGTGCTGCGCCAGCGGCTGCAACTCGGGTCGATGCCGTGTGATCGACATCGCCTGGACGGCGATCGGTACGGCCGGCAGCGCCAGCGCGGTGCGTGCCATCGCCTCGCGGAACGCCCTGGGGGTGCGCTGCCGGTGTCCGACCGGCTTGAGGCGTTCGGCGTCGCGGAGCAGCATCAGGAACGCCGCGTGGACGAACAAGGCGTCCTTGGAACCGAAGTAGTAGGTGATCTGGTTCGGGTGGGCGCCGGCCGCGGCCGCGATCTCGGCCACGCTCACGGAGCCGAAGTGCCGTCCGGAGAAGATCGTCACGGCCTGTTCGAGAAGCTGCGCCCGGGTGCGTCGACCGCGGCTTCGGGGGGGATCGCTCGTGGACACCCTATATTTGTATGCGATACAACTCCGCGAGATCAAGCTCGGACACCGTTTCCGTGGTGAGGAGATCGACATGAGCGTTCAGGACATCGTTGTCACCGGCCTGGGAGCGACCACACCTCTCGGCGGGGACGTCGCCTCTCTGTGGGAGGGGCTCCTCGCCGGGCGCTCCGGTGTCCGCCGGATCGACGACCTCGTGGCTCCGTTCGCCCACGCTGGCGAACTGCCCGTGAAGATCGCCGCTCCCATGGCGGTCTCCCCCGACGAGGTGCTGCCCCGTGTCACGACCCGGCGCATGGACCGCTGCCAGCAGGCCGCGCTCGTCGCCGCCCAGCAGGCCTGGGCCGACGCCGCCACGCCCGAGGTCGATCCGGACCGCCTCGCGGTGGTGATCGGCACCGGCATCGGCGGCATCAACACCCTCCTGGACCAGGACGATCTGATCGAGGAGAAGGGGCCTCAGCGGATCTCTCCCCTCGCGGTCCCCATGCTGATGCCGAACGGACCGGCCGCCTGGATCAGCCTGGAGTACGGTGCCCGCGCCGGTGCGTACACACCTGTCTCGGCGTGCGCGTCGGGCGCCGAAGCCCTCGCCTTCGCCGCCCGGCTCATTCGATCCGGCGAGGTCGACGTCGTCATTGCCGGCGGCACGGAAGCCGCCATCACGCCGTTGACCATCGCCGGTTTCGCCCAGGTGCGCACGCTGTCGAAGCGCGACGACGACCCCGAGCGCGCCTCACGGCCGTTCGACGTCGACCGTGACGGCTTCGTACTCGGTGAGGGCGCCGGTGTCATGATCCTGGAGCGGGCGGACTTCGCGGCCGCGCGGGGCGCCCGCCCGATCGGCCGGTTGGCCGGGTTCGGCATCACCTCGGACGCCCATCACATCACCGGCCCGGACCCGGCGGGCTCCGGCCAAACCCGGGCGATTCTCAGGGCCGTCTCGTCCGCCGGACTCCGACCGGCGGACGTCGATCACGTCAACTGTCACGCCACGTCCACCGTCGTGGGCGACGTCGGTGAAGCCTCCGCGATCCAGCGGGCGCTCGGGAACGACGTCGTCCTCACCGCACCCAAGTCCGGCCTCGGTCACCTCGTCGGCGCCGCAGGCGCGGTCGAGGCGATCATCACCCTGCTGTCGGTCGCCAACAGCGTCATCCCGCCCACCCTCAACCTTGACCGGAAATCCCCCGAAGTCGAGCTTGAGGTCGTCAGTGGCGAGCCCCGCAAGCAGCATCTCGGCGCGGCGGTGTGCAACTCCTTCGGGTTCGGCGGCCAGAACGTCTCTTTGCTCTTCACCGCCCTTTGACCGTGTCCGGACGAGGAACGGTCCGTAGAGCGGACCCGCTCCTCACCTGGCGCTGCGATGCACATCCGCAGTGCCGGAGTCGTACCGGCTCAATGGATCGGTGGAGAGTTGAAGGATTCCCGCAGGTGCGGCTTGAGGCTGAACCTCTTGCAGAAGCGCAGGGCTAAGGGGAGTCGTCCAGGGCGTAGGAGAGGTAGCGGTCGGCGGAGCGGCGGACGGCTTCGGCGCCGTCGGCGCGTACGATCCGCTTCCACCAGCCGCCGTAGACGCGGTCGAAGGCGTACGGCTCCAGCAGCGACAGGGCGCGGCGGATGGTCGCCGGACGCTCGGGGATCAGGTTCGGATAGCTGTACATGAAGCTGACCCAGCGGCGGTCCTGGACGACCTGGAGGATGTCGCCGGAGAACAGGGCGCCCCGGCCGTCCTCGGCGTCGCGCCAGTGCATGACCTGGCCGCCGTCGAAGTGCACGCCCGCGTTGACCAGCGTCACCCCTTCCAGGATCTCGTGGGAGTCGCCCTCCCAGAAGAGCACCGACTCGTCGGGGCGGGCCACCCAGTCGCGGTCGGCCGCGTGGATGTGGATCGGCGCGTCGAAGGCGTGGGCCCACTCGACCATGGAGCCGTAGAAGTGCGGGTGGCTGATCGCGATGGCGTCGATCCCGCCAAGCTCGCCGACCTGCCTGATCAGGTCGTCGTCGAGGTGGGTGACCATGTCCCACAGCACGTTGCCCGTGGGGGTGCGGACCAGCAGGGCGCGCTGCCCGATGGCGGTGGCGGGATCGGTGCCGATGCCGACGACCCCGGTGCCCTCCTCGGCGAGGTGCGTCCTGTGCCGGCTCTCGCGCAACTCGTTGAGGGAGGTCCAGCGCTGGCCCTCCCAGCCGACGTACTGTCGCTCGTCCTCGCAGATCGGGCAGTCGTCCCGCGCCTCGGCGTACTGGACCCCGCAGGTGACGCAGATGGGCAGATCGTTCACGATGTCCTCCGCCGACCGGCTGTTCGGGAGTGGTACGACCCGGCTGTTCGGGAATGGTACGGCGTCCTCCTGTGACAGCCGCCGTCGTTACGCCGCTCCGTGTGTCGCGGGGGAGGGGTGTCGCGTTATCCGGCCGCCTTGAGCCGCACGACACCGTTCAGGTCCGGGGCGCCTACCTGGACAGCGAGCTCGTCTCCTGAGGAGGTGTCCTCCGGTCCGGCGCGCATCGTTCCCGCAGGAAGGTCCGAGGGCGCCGGGAGCCGGACCGTTGGCCGTCGGACGAGGTCAGCGCTGGTAGACCTGTTCGCCGTCGAGGAAGGTCATCGCGACCTTGGTGCGCCAGATGTCGGACTCCGGCTCGGTGAACGGGTCGCGGTCAAGGACGACGAGGTCGGCGCGGTTGCCGGGAACGATGGTGCCGGCGTCGTCGTCGCGGTTGATCCTGGCCGAGCCCACGGTGTAGGCGGTGAGCGCGGTGGCGAGGGTGAGTCTCTGGCCGGGCAGGAACGGGGTCTGCGCCGTCGGGTAGCCCGCGTGCAGTGAGCCGCCGGGTTCGGTGCGGTTGACGGCCACGTGCATGCCCTGGATCGGGTCGGCCTCGGAGACAGGCCAGTCGCTGCCCGCGCAGAACAGCGTGCCGTTGCGCAGCAGGTCGGCGAACGGGTACTGCCAGGTGGAGCGCTCCTCGCCCAGGAAGGGGAGGGTGAGCTCGTCCATCTGGGCGTGGTGGGTGGCCCAGAGCGGCTGCAGGTTGGCGGTCACGCCGAGCTTGGCGAAGCGCGGCACGTCGGACGGCTCGACGATCTGCAGGTGCGCGATGTGGTGCCGGTTGGCCGGGTCGGTCCCCTCGAAGCTGTCCAGCGCCTCGCGGACGGCCCGCTCGCCGATGGCGTGGAAGTGCACCTGGAAGCCGTGCCGGTCCAGCTCGGCGACGCACTCCTTCAAGAGCACGGGGTCCACGTACGACAGGCCGGTACCGCCGCAGCGGCAGTAGGGCTCGATCACCGCCGCGGTGAAGTTCTCGGCGATGCCGTCCTGCATGATCTTCACCGAGGTCGCGCGGAACCGCTCCAGGCCCTCGGCGGAGCGGCGCCGCTCCAGCAGTTCGGGGATCTGCTCGGCGCCGCGCGCCCGGTCCCACCACAGCGCGCCCACGACGCGGGCGCGCAGCGCGCCGGAGGCCGCCGCCGAGACGTACGTGGGCAGCTGGTCGTCGTAGCCCGCGTAGGAGCCGACGATGGCGTCCTGCCAGCCGGTGACGCCGAGGGAGAACAGGTGGTCCTGGGCCGTCAGCAGTGCCTCGTGCATGTCCTGGGCGCTGGGGCGGGGGGTGAGCAGGCCGACCAGGTCCATCGCGCCCTCGTGCAGCACGCCGCTCGGCGTGCCGTCGGCGTCGCGCTCGATCCTGCCGTCGGCGGGGTCGGGGGTGTCGCGGGTGATCCCGGCCAGTTCCAGGGCCCGGCTGTTCACCCAGGCGGCGTGGTGGTCGCGCTGGATCAGGTAGACCGGGCGGTCGACGACGTCGAGCTGGGAGCGGTGCGGCAGGCCGCCGGGGAAGGCCGACATGTCCCAGCCGCCGCCGTCGATCCACTCGTGGCCGGGGTGGGAGGCGGCGTAGGTGGTGATCCGCTCCAGATACTCCGGCAGGCCGTAGACCCCGGACAGGTCGCACCTGGCCCGCTCCAGGCCCGCCTGGACCGGGTGGATGTGCGCGTCGGTGAACGCCGGGGTGAGCAGGCGGCCGTCCAGGTCGACCACCTCGTGGCCGGGGGCGGCGAGCCGCATGACGTCGGCCTCCGTGCCGACGGCGGCGATCCGGCCGTCACGGACCAGCACCGCCTCGGCGAAGGCGTCCGCGGCGAGGAAGGCCCGGCCGCCCCGGAAGAGCAGGTCGCTCACTTTCGTACCATCCTTCTGCCGATGTCCCGGAGGCCGCTGGCGCCCCGAGATGCCGCTTGATCACCTACATTGCACGCTCGACCGGCCGAGGTCCAGCGTGAGTTTTCCCCGGGTGTCGGCCGAGACCCGGAGACGTCCGCCGACACTCGCCGACGTCCGCCGACGTCCATCGCCCGTACGCCGGCGTCGGGCGTTCGACGGGCGGTGCCGTCCGGGGACCTCTCCCCGGCGCTCAGCGTCCGGTGATGGAGTCGGCGACGCGGGCCAGCACCGAGGTGCGGCCGAGCCCGGCCTTCTCCCTGGCGTCGGCCCGGCGGTAGAGGTCGTACATGGCGTGCACGCCGATCCACCGCAGCGGTTCCACCTCCCAGCCGCGCACCTTGCGGTCCACCCAGGGCAGGGAGGTCAGGTCGGTGTCCTCGCGCAGGACGAGGTCGCGCAGGGTACGGCCGGCGAGGTTGGTCGTGGTCACCCCGTGGCCGGTGTAGCCGCCCGCCCAGCCGATGCCGGTGGCGTGGTCGACGTGCACGGTGGCGCACCAGTCGCGGGGCACGCCGAGTACGCCGGACCAGGCATGCGCCACGCGGGAGGCCCTGACCGCGGGGAACATCCCGGTGAGCAGCTCCCAGAGCGCCTCGATCGTCCACTCGTGGGTGCGGCCCCGGTCGTCCACGCGGGATCCGTACAGGTAGGGCTTGCCGCGCCCGCCGAACGCGATCCGGCCGTCGGCGGTGCGCTGGGCGTACATGTAGTAGTGCGCCATGTCGCCGAGCAGCTCGTTGCCCTCCCAGCCGATCTCGTCCCACAGCGCGCCCAGCGGCTCGGTGACGATCATGGAGCTGTTCATCGGCAGCCACGTCCGGTGATACTGCCTCAGCTCGGCGGTGAAGCCCTCGGTGGCGCGGATGACGTATTCGGCGCGGACTGTCCCGTGCGGCGTGCGGGCCTCGCGAGGGGCGATCTCGGTGACCGGGGTGCGCTCGAAGATCTCCACCCCGAGGTTTCGCACGGTCTCTGCCAGGCCCCTGGCCAGCTTGGCGGGCTGGATCCTGGCGCAGTGCGGGCTCCAGATCGCGCTGACCGCGCCGTTCACCCGCAGGCGTCCCTCCCGCTCGGCGGGGTCGAGCAGCCGCACGTCCTCCTCGGTCCAGCCCCAGTGGCGCTCGTGGGCGAGCAGCCGGTGCAGCCGCCGGTCCTGGGCGGCGTTGGTGGCGACCGTGGTGACGCCGCCCTTGACGATCTCGGCGTCGATGTTCTCGTCCTGGGCGACGGCGACGACCTCGTCGATCGTGTCGAACATCACCCGCTGCAGCCGCCTGGCCGCGTCCACGCCGTGCGTCCTGGCGTAGCGCTCGGGGGTGCCGGCCAGCTCGCCGACCAGCCAGCCGCCGTTGCGTCCGGAGGCGCCGTATCCGGCGAACTCCTTCTCCAGCACGACGATCCGCAGGTCAGGGCTCGCCTTCTTCAGGTAGTAGGCGGTCCACAGGCCCGTGTATCCGGCGCCGACGATGGCGACGTCGGCGTCGAGGTCTCCGGTGAGAGGGGCGCCGGGGGAGGGGATGCCGAGGGAGCGGTACCAGAAGGAGACGTCTCCGTTGACGAAGTCCCCGGCCAGGGGAACGCGCGTGCTCATGGCCTCACATTCTGCTGTATCCGTCTATATGGGTGTACCTGTCAACGGAAACCGTTGTAGAAACGCCGTCCGGCCGCGTAATGAGCGATCTTCTCAAACGTAACGATGGGCTCACTCATGTGTAGCAGTCCCGTAACAGCTCCGGGACAGGCTATGCCCTGACGGAAGGGGCATTCTGATGGGGTTTCTGAGGATTCGTACGACCGTTGACGAGAGGCCGGGACGGCTGGCCTCGCTGACCGCCGCGCTCGCCGCCAAGGGTGGCAACATTCTGGGCCTGAGCGTGCAGACCGACGTGGACGGCACGGTCGACGAGTTCGTCACGGACATCCCCGCGGGAGCCGAGGCGGTACGCGAGGCGCTGGAGGCCGCCGGGGGACGGCAGGTCCAGGTCGTCGCCGCCACCGCCCACGAGCTGACCGACGAGCCCACCCGCGTCCTGCTGCTCGCCTCCCGGCTGCGCATGACGCCCTGGCGCCTGCCGGAGCTGCTGGGAGAGCTGCTGCGCGCCGACGACTCCCGCTGGGTCTACGGTTCGGAGATGAGTGATCTTCCGGACCCGACCCTGCTGACCGTACCCGTGGCCCCGCGCCGCGCGATCAGGGTCCGCAGGGCCGAGCTGCCCTTCACCCTGACCGAGGCCGCCCGCGCGGCCTCCTTCGTCCGCCTGGCGCAGCCCCCCGTCGAGGAGTCCGGGGCCGACCGCGACATCACGCTCTCCGACGGCGTCGAGGTCAACGTCCGCCCGCTCACCCGCCTCTACCGCGAGGCCGTACGCGACCTGCACGACCGCTGCTCGCCCGAGGCCCGCAGGTTCCGCTACTTCACCTCGGCGCCGGTGCTGCCGCCGAAGGTCTTCGAGCGGCTCTGCGACCGCGCCCGGGGCCAGTCGATCGTCGCCGGACACGACGGCCAGGTCGTCGGTCTCGCCAACCTGATGTTCACCTCCGACCCGGGCACCGCCGAGATGGCGTTCCTGATCGAGGACCGCTGGCAGGGCAGGGGCCTGGGGACGGCCCTGGCGGGAATGCTCGTCCGCCAGGCCCGCGACCTGGGCTTCGCCGAGGTCAGGGCGACGCTGCTGTCCGACAACATCCGCATGCGCAGGCTCCTGGTCTCGCTCGGCGCGACCCTGAACTACACCGAGGACCCCGGCGTGGTGGAAGCCAGGCTGGCCGTGGGCGTGATGGCGACGGCATCCCCGAGCTGAACCCCATCACGCGACCTTCCCGTTTCGAGATCGCTCAGGGGTCCCGAAGCGGGGAGGTCGCACTTTTCGGTTTCTCCGTGGGACCACAGTCCTCCCCGGGAGAGGTCGGGGTGCGCGGCCTCGGCCTCTCCCGGGGAAAGATGACATTTTAGTGTCAGCTTCATGGTAAATGCCTTTCGCGGCCGAGGGCGGCGTGCGTAGGGTCCCCGCATGACGATCAACGCCTTCATCGACGCGCTTCCCAAGGTCGAACTCCACGTCCACCTGGTCGGCTCCGCCTCCGTCCCCACCGTGCTCGAACTCGCCCGCCGCCACCCCGGCGGCGGCGTCCCCACGGACGAGGAGGAGTTGCGCGCCTTCTACAGGTTCACCGACTTCCCGCACTTCGCCCGCATCTACCAGGCGATCAACGCCCTCGTCCGCGAGCCGGAGGACGTGGCCACCCTGGTGCTCGGCCTCGCCTCCGACCTCGCGGCGCAGAACGGCCGCTACGTCGAGCTGACCGTCACGCCGTACGCGCACCACGTCGTGGGCATGCCGATGCGCGAGGTCACCGAGGCGCTCGACCTCGCCGCCCGGCGCTCCCACGAGGAGCACGGGGTGCGGATGGCGTACGTGTTCGACATCCCCGGCGAGTACGGCGCCGAGGCGGCCCGCGTCACCCTGGACCACGCGCTCGGCGAACCTCCCCAGGAGCTGGTAGGTTTCGGGCTGGCCGGCATCGAACAGGACCGCCCGAAGTATCGGGACGTCTTCGCCGACGCCTTCCGCGCCGCCACCGCCGCCGGGCTGCGCAGCCTGCCGCACGCGGGCGAGATGAGCGGCCCGGAGACCATCTGGGAGGCCCTCGACCTCCTGGGCGCCGAGCGGATCGGGCACGGCATCGCCTGCATGGACGACCCCCGCCTCGTCGCCCACCTGCGCGAGACGCAGATCCCCCTGGAGGTCTGCCCCACCTCCAACGTCTGCACCGGCCAGGTCGCCCGCATCGAGGAGCACCCCCTGCCCCGCATGATCGAGGAGGGCCTGTTCGTCACCCTCAACAGCGACGACCCGCCCATGTTCGCCACCACCCTGAGCCGCGAGTACCGCGTCGCCGCCGACCAACTCGGCCTGGACCGCGCCACCCTCGCCACCCTGGCCCGCAACGCCGTCGAGGCCTCGTCCATGGACCCGGCGGGCAAGCAGGAGATCCTCACCGAGATCGACGCCGTCGCCGCCCAGCACTCCGAGACCGCACCCTGACGGCCATCTCGAAGATCGCGATCGTCAGGTCATGCCGATTCGCGACAGACGCGCGGCTCAGGGGGAGGAGATCCGGCTCAGGGAGGAGGGGATCTTGGAGGCGGCGGCCCTGTCCAGCAGGAAGAGGGTGTTCCGGCTGCCTCGGGCGCCGGCCGCGGGGACCTGCATCGTCCCCGAGTCCGACAGCGCGAGCCGTACCGCTTCGGCCTTCTCCTCGCCGGCGGCGATCACCCACACCTCGCGGGCACCCTGGATCACCGGCAGCGTGAGCGAGATACGGGTGGGCGGGGGCTTGGGGGAGTCGTGTACCGCGACCACGGGCCGGGTGTCGTGCAGGGCGGGCATGCCGGGGAAGAGCGAGGCGACGTGGCCGTCGGGGCCCATGCCCAGCATCATGAGGTCGAACGCAGGGGCCGGGCCGTGCTCCTCGGGAGGCGCGGCCTTGCGGAGCTCCTCGGCGTAGGCCTCGGCCGACTCCTCGGCGGTCATACCGGAGTCGGGGCCGCGCATCACGTGGACCCGCTCGGGGTCGAGGTCGAGTTGATCGAGCAGGGCCTCGCGGGCACCGGTCTCGTTGCGCTCGGGGTCGCCATCCGGCAGGAAACGCTCGTCGCCCCACCAGATGTCCACCTTGCGCCAGTCGACGGCGTCCCTGGCGGGGGAGGCGGCGATCTCGGCGAGGGTGGCGATGCCGACGGTCCCGCCGGTCAGGACCAGGTGGGCCGAGCCCTTGGCCGACTGGGCGTCGACGACTCGGACGATCACCCGGGCGGCGACGGCCTTGGCGAGCACGTCGGCGTCGCGGTGGGTGATCACAATGGGAACGCTCACGGGGCTTCTCTTTCGAAAGGAGGCGCCCCGCGGCGATCGCCGCGGGGCGCTCACGGCTCAGGACTTGTGGGTCCGGGCGAGTCGCCGGATCGCCGACGCGTAGATCTCGTCGGGGTCCAGCCGCCGCAGCTCCTCGGAGAGCAGCTCCGACGTCGGGCGCCGGGCCAGGGCGACCCTGCGGTCAGGCTGACCGGGACGCGACAACGTGCCCAGCCGGCCGTCAGGGCGGGTGATGGTGATGTCGCCGTCCGCCGCGATCAGCTTGACCATGGTCAGGCCGGGCCCGGCGGAGTCGGAGACCTTCACGGGAGCGTCGAGGCGCTCGCCGAGCCAGGCCCCGAGCAGCAGGGCGCTGGCATGGCCGGGCACGGCATCGATGGCACCCCGCTTGACCTTGCCCACCGGCTGGTCGAACGCGGCGGCCAGCAGGCTCCGCCACGTCGTCAGCCGGGTCCAGGCCAGGTCGGTGTCACCGGGCACGTAACCGCGGGCCCGGCCGACGATCGCCTTGACCGGGTCGGCCGCCGACCGCGCGTCGACGATGCGACGCTGGGCCAGCATGCCGATCGGGTCCTTGGACGGCACCTCGGGGCCGTCGGTGGGCCACCAGGCCACCACCGGGGTGTCGGTGAGCAGCAGCGGGCTGACGACCGAGTCGGCGTGCCTGGTCAGCTCCCCGTACAGGCGCAGCAGGATCACCTCGCCCGGGGTCGACTCGCCGAACCGGATCTCGGCGTCGAGCCGGTTCGGCTCCTCGGAGTCGCGGGGGATGACGACCAGGATCCGGGAGGGGTGCTCCCTGGCGGCCTCGGTCGCGGCCCGGACCGCGTCGTACTGGTCGCTCTCGCCGCAGACCACCACGAGGGTCAGCACCATGCCGACCGCCGGGGTGCCCATCTGGTGGCGCAGATGGGTGAGCTGCGAGGAGATCTTCGAGGCGGTCGTGCCGCTGAGCATGAAGCTGGTCATCTACAGCCGCCTCCAGACGCGCCCGTCGCGGGCCATCATCTCGTCGGCCGAGGCCGGCCCCCACGTGCCCGAGGGATACTCCTCCGGCGGGCCCTGGGAGCTCCAGAAGTCCTCGATCGGGTCGAGGATCTTCCATGACAGCTCGACCTCGCGCTGGTGCGGGAAGAGCGGCGGGTCGCCGATCAGCACGTCCAGCAGCAGCCGCTCGTAGGCCTCGGGGGAGGACTCCATGAACGACTCGCCGTAGGCGAAGTCCATCGAGACGTCCCTCACCTCCATCGCGGTGCCCGGCACCTTGGAGCCGAAGCGCACCGTGATGCCCTCGTCCGGCTGAACCCGGATGACCAGCGCGTTCTGCCCCAGGATCTCGGTGTCGTCCTTGCTGAACGGCAGGTGCGGCGCCCGCTGGAACACCACGGCCACCTCGGTGACCCGGCGGCCCAGCCGCTTGCCGGTGCGCAGGTAGAACGGCACCCCGGCCCAGCGCCGGTTGGCGATCTCCAGCTTGATGGCCGCGTAGGTCTCGGTGATCGAGTCGGGCGGGATGCCCTCCTCCTGGGTGTAGCCGATCACCGGCTCGCCGCCCTGCCAGCCGGGCCCGTAGCGGCCACGCGCGGTGGCCTGGGACAGGTCGGACGGCAGCCGCACCGCCTTGAGGACCTTCTCCTTCTCCCTGCGCAGTGAGTCGGCCCCGAACGACGTCGGGTCCTCCATGCCGACCAGGGCGAGCAGCTGCAGCAGGTGGTTCTGGATCACGTCGCGGGCCGCGCCGATGCCGTCGTAGTAACCCGCCCGGCCGCCGATGCCGATGTCCTCGGCCATCGTGATCTGCACGTGGTCGACGTAGCCGCGGTTCCAGATCGGCTCGAACAGGTTGTTGGCGAACCGCAGCGCCAGGATGTTCTGGACGGTCTCCTTGCCCAGGTAGTGGTCGATGCGGAACACCGAGCTCTCCGGGAAGACCGCGCTGGTGATCGCGTTGAGCTCCTGGGCGCTCTGCAGGTCGTGCCCGAAGGGCTTCTCGATCACCACCCGGCGCCAGGATCCGGGAGGGCCGTCGGCGAGGCCGGTCCGCTTCAGCTGCTGGACCACGACCGGGAAGAACTTCGGCGGCACCGAGAGGTAGAAGCCGTAGTTGCCGCCGGTGCCCCGGGTCTGGTCGATCTCCTTGAGCATCATCGCCAGCGTGTCGAACGCACCGTCGTCGGTGAACTCGCCACGGCAGAAGAAGATGCCCTCCGACAGCTGCTTCCAGACCTCCTCGCGAAACGGCGTCCGCGCGTGCTCCTTGACCGCGTCGTGGGCCAGCTGCGCGAAGTCCTGGTCCTTCCAGTCGCGGCGGGCGAAGCCGACCAGGGAGAAGCCCGGGGGCAGCAGCCCTCGGTTGGCGAGGTCGTAGATCGCCGGCAGCAGCTTCTTGCGTGCCAGGTCGCCGGTCACGCCGAACAGCACCAGCACGCACGGCCCGGCCACGCGGGGCAGGCGCTTGTCGCTCGGGTCGCGCAGCGGGTTGGCCTCGATCATGGCCTCGGTGACGCCGGCGGTCGCGACGTCGGTGGCCGTGGTGGTCGTGGGTGTCTTCTCCCCCTGCGCGTCCGTCGCGGGGACGACCGTGTCGGCGGCCGATGCCGGGGCACCGGCCGCGTCACCCGTCCGGGGGCTCCCCTTGCTCATGCGAACCTCCGGCGGTCCATCAGACCTCCCGTGAGGCGGCGAGCAGGCGCGCGACTCCGGCGGCGCGGTCGGTCAGGTGCAGCCGTACGGCGGGACGCCCACGGCTGGCCAGCGCGCCCAGGTCGCCCAGGGCCTGGGCGAGCTGGAGCCGGCCCAGGGTGTAGGGCTTGCCGGGGACCTCGACGTCATCCTCGACCGCGCCGGTGATCTGCAGGAACACCCCGTTCTGCGGGCCGCCCTTGTGGTACTGGCCGGTGGAGTGCAGGAAGCGGGGTCCCCAGCCGAAGGTGACCGGGCGGTCGGTGCGGACGGCGAGCAGCCCGCGCAGCGTCGCCGGGTCGGCGCCGCTCCACACGTCCGTCATCTCCTCGAACGAGGCGCCCTCGGCGTACGGGGCGTCGAAGGCCGCCTCACGGTCGAGGTAGGCCATCACCGCGAGGTAGCCGCGCTCGGGGATCGCCTCCAGCAGCCGGGTGAACACGTCCGACAGGTCCTTGACGTCCTCGGAGCCGGGGAACTCGCCGTACACCTCCACCGGGCCGTCGACCAGGATCGGGGTGCCGACCGGCAGCTCGGCCTGGTCGAGCAGCTTGGCGGTGTTCTCCTTGGACTCGGCCACGTTCGGCTGGTTGAACGGGTCGATGCCGAGGACGCGGCCCGCGACGGCCGTGGCGTACTCCCAGACGAGGAACTGCGCGCCCAGCGGGCCGGCGACGGTCACGACGCCGTCGGTGTCGATCCCGGCGAGCAGCTCGTCGTCGGCGTCACCGGGGTCGGCGCCCACGACGGGCAGGATGCCCTTGCCGGACTTGCCGGTGGACTCGGCGACCAGCTGCTCGATCCAGTCGGGCAGGCCGTTGATCTCCGACAGGCTGTCCTCGATCACGAGCTTGTCGCGCCCGGCCTCGGCGGCGGCGCCCAGGGCGGCGCCGAGGTCGAGGCCGGGGTTGCCCTCGGTCCGCGACAGCAGCGGCGCCACCTCGGCCGCGTCGTCGAGCAACTGCTCGACGTCGGCGCCCGCCAGCGCGCTGGGCACCAGGCCGAACGCCGTCAGGGCGCTGTAGCGGCCGCCCACGTTCGGGTCGGCGAGGATCACCTGGTAACCCGCCTCGCGGGCGCTCGCCTCCAGGGGCGAGCCGGGGTCGGTGACGACGACGATCCTCTTCGCCGGGTCGATCCCGGCGTCACGGAAGGCCTTCTCGTAGATCCGCCGGTGGCTGTCGGTCTCGACCGTGCCGCCGCTCTTGCTCGCGACGACCAGGATCGTGCTCTCCAACCGGTCCTCGAGCGCCCGGCGCACCTGGCCGGGGTCGGTGGTGTCGAGAACGGTGAGGGGTACGTCGTCGGAGGTGGTGATGACCTCGGGGGCGAGGGAGGAGCCGCCCATGCCGGCCAGGACCACGTGGTCCAGGCCCTCGGCGCGGGCCCGCTCCACCAGCGCGCCGATCTCGGGGAGCAGCTGCCTGCTCGTCAGCGGGAGGTTGAGCCAGCCGAGCCGGATCGCCGCCTCGGCCTCCGCCTCGGGACCCCACAGGGTGGAGTCGCCGGAGGCGAGGGCCTGGGGGACCCCCTCGGAGGCGAGCTGTCCTGCCGTCTCCGAGGCCTGCTCGGTGAAGTCGTCCTCGCTGAACGTCACGGACACTGACATATGGTCCTCACGCCTTCTTCAGCTCGGAGGAGACGGTCTCCAGCAGCTCTTTCCAGGAGGCCTCGAACTTGTTCAGGCCGTCCTCCTCCAGGAAGCGCACCACATCGTCGTAGTCGATGCCGGCGTCCTTGAGCGCCGCCATGGTGTTCCAGGCCTCCTCGTAGGAGGAGCGGACCGTGTCGCCGGTGATGTTGCCGTGGTCGGCCGTGGCCTCCAGGGTCTTCTCCGGCATCGTGTTGACCGTTCCGGAGGTGACCAGCTCGTCGACGTAGAGGGTGTCGGGGTAGTCGGGGTTCTTCGTCCCGGTGGAGGCCCACAGCGGGCGCTGCGCCCGCGCGCCGGCCTCGGCCAGCGCCTGCCAGCGCGGGGACGCGACGACCTCCTCGAAGGCGGCGAAGGCGAGGCGGGCGTTGGCGACCGCGGCCTTGCCCCTCAGCGCGAGCGCCTCGGGCGTGCCGATCTTGTCCAGGCGCTTGTCGATCTCGCCGTCCACGCGGCTGACGAAGAACGAGGCGACCGACTCGATGGCCGACAGGTCCAGGCCGGCCTCCTTGGCCTTCTCCAGGCCGGTCAGCCAGGCGTCCATCACGGCGCGGTAGCGCTCAAGGGAGAAGATCAGCGTGACGTTGACGCTGATGCCCTCGGAGATCGCCTGCGTGATCGCGGGCAGGCCCTCGACGGTGGCGGGGATCTTGATGAACAGGTTGGGCCGGTCGACCAGCCACCACAGCGCGCGCGCCTCGGCGACGGTCTTGTCGGTGTCCTTGGACAGGCGGGGGTCGACCTCGATCGACACCCGGCCGTCCACCTGGCCGGTGGTGTCGTAGACCGGCCGCAGCACGTCGGCGGCCCAGCGGATGTCGTAGGTGGTGATCGCCCGCACGGCCTCCTCCACGTCGACGCCGCGGATCTTCAGGTCGTGCAACTGGCCGTCGTAGGCGTCGCCCTTGCTCAGCGCCGAGGCGAAGATCGTCGGGTTGGAGGTGACGCCGACCACCTGCCTGTCGTTGATCAGGGACTGCAGGTTGCCCGTGCGCAGGCGCTCGCGGCTGATGTCGTCCAGCCAGATGGAGACACCCTGCTCGGAGAGCTTCTTCAGGATCTCACTCATGATCAGTTTCCCGTCGTCTCGCCCTTGTCGGCTCCGGTCTTGGCGAGGCTCGCCTTGGCGGCGGCGGCCACGCGCTCGGCGGTCAGGCCGAACTGCTCGTAGAGGGTCTTGTAGGGGGCCGAGGCACCGAAGTGCTCCAGGCTCACCACCACACCCTCGTCTCCCACGAACTCCCGCCAGCCCAGCGCGATTCCCGCCTCGACCGCCACGCGCGCGCGCACCGCCGACGGCAGCACCGTCTGCCGGTAGGCCGCGTCCTGGGCCTGGAACCACTCCACGCACGGCATCGACACGACCCGGGTGGCGATGCCCTGCGCCTCAAGGAGCTCGCGGGCCTCGACGGCCAGCTCGACCTCGGAGCCGGTACCGATCAGGATCACCGAGGGCTGCCCGTCGGAGGCGTCCCGCAGGATGTAACCGCCGCGGGCGACCTTGTCCGCGTCGCGGGTGCCCTCGTAGACCGGAAGGTTCTGGCGGGTGAGCGCGAGCGCGGCAGGGCGGTCGTTGTGCTCCAGCACGACCTGCCAGGCGGCGGCCGTCTCGTTGGCGTCGGCCGGGCGGACCACGTCGAGACCGGGGATGGCGCGCAGCGCCCACAGGTGCTCGACGGGCTGGTGCGTCGGGCCGTCCTCGCCCAGGCCGATGGAGTCGTGCGTCCACACGTAGGTGACCGGCAGCTTCATCAGCGCGGCCAGCCGCACGGCCGGGCGCATGTAGTCGCTGAACACCAGGAACGTGCCACCGTACGGGCGGGTGCCGCCGTGCAGCGCGATGCCGTTGAGTATCGCGCCCATGCCGTGCTCGCGGATGCCGAAGTGCAGCGTGCGGCCGTAGGGGCCGCCGGGGAAGTCCTTGGTCTGGAACTCCTCGGGGATGAAGGACGGCTCGCCCTTCATCGTGGTGTTGTTGGACTCGGCGAGGTCGGCCGAGCCGCCCCACAGCTCGGGCAGCACCGGCGCGAGGGCGCTGAGCACCTCGCCGGAGGCCTTGCGGGTGGCGACGGAGGAGCCGATCTCGAAGGTCGGCAGCGCCCCGGTCCAGTCCGCGGGAAGCCGTCGCGCGGAGATGCGGTCGAACTCGGCGGCGCGCTCGGGGTTGGCCTCACGCCAGCTCTGGTAGAGCTTGTCCCACTCTGCCCGCACGGCCCGGCCGCGCTCGACGACCTCGCGGGCGTGCTCCAGCACCTCGGAGGGGACGTCGAAGCTCTTCTCGATGTCGAAGCCCATGACCTTCTTGGTGGCGGCGACCTCGTCGGCGCCCAGCGCCGAGCCGTGGATCTTGCCGGTGTTCTGCTTGTTGGGCGCGGGCCAGCCGATGATCGTGCGCAGCCGGATGAACGACGGCCTGCCGGTCTCGGCGCGGGCGGCCTCCAGGGCCTCGTACAGCGCCTGGACGTCCTCGACGTACTCGCCCGTCCGCGTCCAGTCGACCGTCTGGGTGTGCCACCCGTACGCCTCGTAGCGCGCGACGATGTCCTCGCTCAGCGCGATCTGGGTGTCGTCCTCGATCGAGATGTGGTTGCTGTCGAAGACGACGGTGAGGTTGCCCAGCCTCTGGTGGGCCGCGAGGGCGCTCACCTCGTGGCTGATGCCCTCCTCGATGTCACCCTCGGAGGCGATGCACCAGATGTTGTGGTCGAACGGGCTCGCGCCCGGGGCGGCGTCCGGGTCGAACAGGCCGCGCTCGCGGCGGGCGGCCATCGCCATGCCGACCGCGTTGCCCAGGCCCTGGCCGAGCGGGCCCGTGGTGGTCTCGACGCCGACGGTGTGGCCGTGCTCGGGGTGGCCGGGCGTGAGGCTCTCCCACTGGCGGAGCCCCTTGATGTCGTCGAGGCTCAGACCGTAGCCGGAGAGGAAGAGCTGAATGTAGAGAGTCAGGCTGCTGTGACCCGCCGAAAGGACGAACCGGTCACGGCCCGCCCACGAGGGGTCTGACGGGTCATGTCGCATCACCTGCTGGAACAGCAGGTAAGCGGCCGGCGCCAGGCTCATCGCGGTGCCGGGGTGACCCGATCCCGCCTTCTCTACCGCGTCCATGGCCAGGGTGCGTACGACGTCGACCGCACGGCGGTCCAGGTCGCTCCATTCGAGGGCTGGCACGAGTTCAGTGCTCAAGTGCTCGATCTCCGGATCTAATCGTGTGATGGTGGCGCCGGTCTGGTATTTCCCGCCCACACCGGACCCTAACGGGTTCGACCTGGCTACCGGGGCGTAGGTCGGCCCGAGGCGGGTCCGGGGGATCGGCAGGCGGCGTGCCTCCCCCTCGGGGAGTCCTCTCGCGCCGCTTCCGCACCCCGTGCCGGGACCGGCCTCCCCTGCAACTACAGTGAGTCCTCAGGGCCGGCTGGTGCCCGCATTCTCGGATCCGCTCTAATCAGAGGTTACGCGTTGACCCCGCACGTGCTGGAAGCACCTTAGATGGTGCTCACCGACAAGCAATCGACGGCCCCGCCCGAGGCGGGCACGGCCACCGAGGCCGCGCCGCGCTCCTTCGGCGACGTCGTGAAGGCCTACGTCGCCCTCACGAAGCCGCGGATCATCGAGCTGCTGCTGATAACGACGCTGCCGGTGATGTTCCTGGCCGCCAAGGGGCTGCCGCCGCTGTGGATCGCCGTCAACACCCTGGTGTTCGGCACCCTGTCGGCCGGCAGCGCGAACGCGCTGAACTGCTACATCGACCGCGACATCGACGCCGCCATGCGCCGCACCCGGCGCCGCCCGCTCGCCCGCGACCTGGTGCCGCCGACGAACGCGCTGATCTTCGGGCTCATCCTCGGTGTGGTGTCCACCGTTGGACTCGGCCTGGCGGTGAACTGGCTCGCCGCGGGCCTGTCGCTGGCCGCGAACCTGTTCTACGTGCTCGTCTACTCGATGATCCTCAAGCGCCGGACCTCGCAGAACGTGGTGTGGGGAGGCCTCGCCGGCTGCATGCCCGTGCTGATCGGCTGGGCGGGTGTCACCGGCCGCCTCGACTGGGCCCCCGTGGTGCTCTTCGGCGTGGTGTTCTTCTGGACGCCGCCGCACACCTGGACCCTCGCGATGCGCTACAGGGAGGACTACGCGGCGGCGAAGGTGCCAATGCTTCCCGTGGTCGCCACCGAGCGCCGCGTGGTGCTGGAGAGCATCGTCTACACCTGGGCCACGGTGCTGTGCTCGTTGCTGCTGTGGCCGGTGGCCGGGACCACCCTTCTCTACCCCGCGGTGGCCGTCGTCCTCGGCGCCGCCTGCCTGTGGGAGGTCCACCGCCTCCTGGCCCGGGTCAACGCGGGCAAGACCGGTGTCGACCTGCGCCCGATGCGCTTCTTCCACTGGTCCAACGCCTATCTGGCGCTGCTCTTCCTGGCCGTCGCCATCGACTCGATGCTCGTCTGAGACCCGGATCGTCTCGCGCGGTCTCCTCGGGCTGTGCCCGTTTCCGTGCCCCGGCGGCGGGGGAGACGTCTCCCGGGGGAAGATGTTCTCTTGACCGGCCTGGGGTGGGCCTGACCGTGGGGAGGGTGTTTCGTGGTCTTCGGTAAATCCCGGGAGCCTGATTCCGGTTCCGGCCGCGAGCGCGGCTCATCGCTCGGCATGGTCTACGGATCCGAGGTGGCCGGCCCGGTTCGCGGGCCTCACCTGCTTTTCGGCGGAGGGTGGCCGAGGGGTGGCGGTGGGGCGAGGTGTGTCAACCTTCGGCCGATAATCTCCCGATTCGAGTCGTAGGGTGGACACCAAGGGTTACGGTGGCCACATGGCCGGCCGTGACCCCCGCTGGGTGCTCAGGGACCGTCCGTCGGTCGGACTGATCGTCGGGCTCGTCCTCACCGGAGTGTGCGCCCTGGTGTCGTTCTCCTTCGACGTGCTGAACGGCGATCCGGTCTACTTCTTCATCGCCCTGTGCCTCGCGCTGGCGCCCGTCCCGGTGCTGCTGGCCGCGGTGCTGGCGCTCGACCGCATCGAGCCCGAGCCGCGCGGCAACCTGATCTTCGCGTTCGCCTGGGGCGCGGGGGTCGCGGTCCTGGTCGCCGGAGTGATCAACTCCTTCAACCTCGTCTACATCGAGAACACCGTCCAGCTGGGCTACGACTACGCGCGCAACATCGCCGCCACCTTCGGCGCACCCGTGGTCGAGGAGACGATGAAGGGCCTGGTCCTGCTGGGCCTGCTCAGGTTCAGGCGCGCCGAGCTGGACGGGCCCACCGACGGCATCATCTACGCCAGCATGGTCGGCCTCGGCTTCGCCATGAGCGAGAACGTCAGCTACTACGTGGCCGCGCTCAACGAGCTGGGCGCGCAGGGCCTGGCGGTGACCGTGGTGCTGCGCGGGGTCCTCTCGCCGTTCGCGCACCCGCTGTTCACCTCCATGATCGGTGTCGCGGTGGCCTACGCGGCGCAGCGCCGGGGGCCTGGGCGGATCTTCGTCATCGCGGCCGGGTGGGTCGGTGCGATGCTGCTGCACGGCATCTGGAACGGCTTCGTCTCCTACGTCGGCCTCGGCGGCCTGGCCGTCGCCTACCTGCTGCTGATGGTCGTGCTGTTCGTGCTGATCTGGATCATCTTCCGCGACCGCAAGCGCATCATCGGGCTCATCCAGACCTACCTGCCCGCCTACTGGGCGACGGGGCTGGTGTCCTCGGGCGACGTGGTGATGCTCTCCTCCCTGCAGGGGCGCCGCCACGCCCGGCAGTGGGCCAAGCAGCACGGGGGCAGGACGTCCCTGCGGGCGATGAGCGACTACCAGCTCGCGGCCACCGAGCTCGGCCTGCTCCACGAGCGGGCGAGGGGCCACGTGATCGACGAGCGCACCTTCAACGAGGAGCAGCGGGCGCTGCTGGAGTGCATGGCCGGTGCCCGCGCCCAGTTTCCCGGGCCGCCCGTCACGGGGAACGCTCCGGCGAGCCACGCCTCCGGCCCGTCCCACCCGCAGGACGGCCCTCCTTATCCGCAGGGTGGCCTCCCCGGTCACCCGCCGCCGGGCGGGCCGTTCCACTAGGCGCGTTCGCACCCGCGAAACCCGCCCTCTCGTCGGGGGGCCGTGTTCGATCCGATGCGGAGGATCATCTTCTCCGTACCGGATCGGAGCGCGGGGTCGGGCCTCGGATCGGCTCAGACGCGGACGTGTGTCACGGTCGGCTCATGCATGGGGGGCCTTCGCCTGCGGGGGGCGCGTCGCGGGCGCGCGTCACAGGGGCCTCAGACGCGGACGGGATCGAGCTCGCCGGTGACCGCCTCCGAGGCCTTTCGCGGCCCATGTGAGCCGGTCGCGAAGACCACCCGCAGCGTGCAGATCCAGACCAGGGTCGCGCCGAGCACGTGCAGGTTGACCAAAGCCGCGGGCACGCCCAGGAAGTACTGGACGTATCCGATGACCCCCTGCGCGGCCTCCACGCCCAGCAGCGTCCACGCGGCCCGCCGGGTGTACCCGGGCGCGTCGGTGATGTGCAGCGCGAACGCCAGCGCGAAGGTGAGGCCGATCACCACGTAGGCGACGTCGGCGTGGATCCTCGCCACGGTCTCGATGTCGAAGCCGAACCGGGAGGCCATCTCGTCGCCCGAGTGCGGCCCGGTGCCGGTCACCACCACGCCCACGACGAGCAGGGTGAACACGGCGGCGACGAGCCCGAAGACGAGCGTGCGGACATGGCGGTGGATCCGCTGCCGGGGCGGGGAGTCGTCGCCCGGGCTCTCGTTCAGGGCGGCGCGGGCGTACAGCGCGTACGCCGCGGCGATCATGCCGATGGAGGCGAGGAAGTGCACGCTCACGGTGACCGGGTTGAGCGCGCTGCGCACGACCAGGCCGCCCCAAAGTCCTTGGAAGGCCACGCCGATCGGTTGCAGCCAGGCCAGCCTCACCAGGTCGGGGCGGCGGGCCGGTAGCCGCAGGGCGGCGATCAGGCAGGCCACGCCGACCGCGAGCACCAGGAAGGTGAGCATCCGGTTGCCGAACTCGATCGCCATGTTCAGCGGTGAGATCTCGTCGTGGGCCACCGGGATGAAGCTCTCCGGCGTGCACCGTGGCCAGGTGGGGCAGCCCAGGCCGGACCCGCTGACCCGCACCGCGGCGCCCGTCACCGTGATCCCGACGTTGACGACGACCGCCGCCAGCGCCCAGCGGCGCAGGGTGAGGAAGGTCGGCGGCCCCACGATTCGCGCCGATCCGGCGGCATGACGGCGAGCCTGGTCAAGGAGGTGGTTCACGGCTCACATGCTAGGCGGCGAGGGGGGTGGTCCCGCCGCGGACCCCGGGGGGACCCCGGATGGCGGCCACCGGTGCGAGGCGCGGGCCATGGGACGGCGTGCCGTACGCCCCCGGGGGTAGGGGTGGGCTTGAACCGAAGTTTTGCGTGTGATGTCCGTTTAGATGCCTTGATCCGTTAAAAGGTATGTGACATATTACTGGCGGGCCCGAGGCGCGGGAGCGAGGTGAGAGATGCCGGACGTCGTGGTCGTCGGTGCCGGGGTCGTGGGGGCCGCCTGCGCCTACTACGCCGCCCGCGCGGGGCTGGACGTCGTGGTCGTCGACCGGGGTGCGGTGGCGGGCGGTACGACGGGTGCGGGCGAGGGCAACATCCTGGTCTCCGACAAGGAGCCGGGACCCGAACTCGACCTGGCACTGCTCTCCAACCGGCTCTGGCGTGACCTGGCGGGGGCCGCGCCAGAGGGCGGGGTCCGAAACGGCGCGCCGAGGGACGAGCGCGTCGACGCCGGACCGGGCGGTGGGGGAGCGGGCGTCATGGACCGGCCCGTCACGGGCGGCGGGTTCGAGTTCGAGGCCAAGGGCGGCCTGGTGGTGGCCGAGACGGACGAGATCCTGGAGACGCTCACCGACCTGGCGGGAAAACAGGGGGTCGAGCACGTCGCCGTCGCCGCGGGGGAGCTCGGCGACTACGAGCCCCACCTGGCGAAAGGGCTCGCCGGAGGCGTGTTCTACCCGCAGGACGCCCAGGTCCAGCCCATGCTGGCGGCGGCCTCCCTCATCCGGAGAGGCGCGGAACGGTTCGGTCGCGGCGCCCTGATGCTGCGCACGGGCGTCACGGTGACCGGCTTCGTCCGCGACGGCGACCGGATCGCCGGGGTCACCACCGACCACGGTGACATTCTCGCCGGAGCCGTCGTCAACGCCGCGGGCACCTGGGGCGGCGAGCTCGCCGCGCTCGCCGGCGCGCACGTCCCGATCCTGCCCAGGCGCGGCTTCATCATGGTCACCGAGCCGCTCGCCGGGCCCTTGATCAGGCACAAGGTCTACACGGCCGCCTACGTCACCGCGGTGGCCAGCGACTCGGAGGGGCTGCAGACGTCCGCCGTCGTGGAGAGCACCCCGCCGGGGCCCGTGCTCATCGGCGCCAGCCGCGAGCGGGTCGGCTTCGACCGCACGATGTCGGTCCCGGTGCTCGAACGTCTCGCCCGTCAGGCCGTGGAGCTGTTCCCCGCCCTGGCGGCGTACCGGGTGATCCGCGCCTACTGCGGTTTCCGCCCCTACTGCCCAGACCATCTTCCGGTGATCGGGGAGGATCCCCGAGCTCGGGGGCTCTACCACGCCTGCGGTCACGAGGGGGCGGGCATCGGCCTGGCCCCGGCCACCGGCCACCTGATCGCCCAGCTCCTGGCCGGCCTCAGCCCCGACCTGGACCTCACTCCCTTCCGTCCTGACCGCTTCACCCGGGAGGCGTCTTGACCTGCTCCCCGAGCCTGAACCGGAGCCGAGGTCCGGGGCCGGAGCGGAGTCCGAGCTCGAACCGAAGCCACAACCGGGATCCTTCCCACGGAGGTGCCCGATGAGGGATCCGTACCGCCTGGTGGGAGCGCGGCCCGAGCCGGAGTTCGAGATCAGCGTGGACGGCGCTCCCGTCCCGGTGATCCCCGGCCAGAGCGTCGGCGCCGCCATGCACGGCGCGGGCATCCGCTCCTGGCGCACCACCAGGTTCGGCGGGAGAGCGCGCGGGCTGTTCTGCGGCATCGGGGTCTGTTTCGACTGCCTGGTCACGGTGAACGGAACCCCCTCCCTGCGCGCCTGCCTGACCGAGGCGCTCCCGGGAGACCGGGTGACCACCGGCGGCTCCCCACCTGCGTCCCAGGACCTGCCGGAGGCCCCGGAGGGCGAGGCCGGACCGGGGGTGAGCGGCCGATGACGCGGATCTACGATCTCGCCGTGGTCGGCGCGGGTCCCGCCGGGGTCGCGGGCGCGCTCACCGCGGCCCTCGCGGGACTGGACGTCGTGCTGGTCGACGGGGCCGCCAGGCCGGGCGGCCAGTACTTCCGGCACCCCGCCGAGGGCTTCCGCGCCGCACGGCCCGGCGCGCTCCACCGCGGGCTCGACAGGTTCACCCGCCAGTGGGAGACGCTTCGCGAGCGCGCCGAGCTGCTCCTGCGCCACCGGGTCTGGGCGGTCGAACGCACGGACGGCGCGATCACCGTACGGTGCCTGGAGGGAGACCGCGAGGAGCGGCCCCGCACGGTGACCGCGCGAGGGCTGTTGATCGCCACCGGCGCGTACGACCGGCCGCTGCCGTTCCCCGGCTGGGACCTGCCGGGGGTGCTCACCGCGGGCGGCGCGCAGGCACTGCTCAAGGGCGACCTTGTCGGTGCGGGAAGCAGGGTCGTGGTCGCAGGCACCGGCCCGTTCCTGCTGCCCGTCGCCGCGGGCCTGGCGGACGCCGGGGCGCGGGTGCTCGGCGTCCACGAGGCGAACGGCGGGTTCGGGCTCGCCAGGCACCCGCTGCTCGCCGCGGGCCGGGTAGGGGAGGCCCTCGGGTACGGGGCGCGCCTGGCCCGCCACCGGATCCCGTACCGCCGCCGCGAGGCGGTGGTCGCCGCGCACGGCGACAGCGCGCTGACCCACGTCACCGTGGCGAGCCTGGACGGCGACTGGCGGCCGGTCTCGACGAGAACCGTCGAGTGCGACACCCTCGCCTGCGGCTACGGATTCGTCCCCCAGCTCGACCTGCCGGTCCAGCTGGACTGCGCCACCCGCCGCGACCCCGACGGCAGCCCGGTCGTCGCGGTGGACGCGGGCATGCGCACCAGCGTGCCCGGTGTCTACGCGGCGGGGGAGTCCACCGGTGTCGGCGGAGCCGTGCTCGCCGAGGTGGAGGGACGCGTCGCGGGCCGGTCCGCCGCCGCCGACCTGGGCCGCCCGGTCGCTCCCGATCCGGCCCTGACCCGGCGCGCGGCCCGGCTCTCCGCCTTCGCGCACGCCCTGCAGGAGGCCTACCCGGTACGGGCCGGCTGGCGGGACTGGCTCCGCGACGACACCCTCGTGTGCCGCTGCGAGGAGGTGCCCCTGGCGGCCGTACGTCAGGCACAGGCCATGGGTGCCGTCGACGCGCGCTCCGTCAAGCTTCTCGCGCGCCCGGGGATGGGATGGTGCCAGGGCAGGATGTGCGGCTACGCGGTCGCGTGCCTCGTCGGGGAGGATCCCGCGCCGCCCCGGCGCCCGATCGCCCAGCCCGTCAGGCTCGGCGACCTCGCCGTGGCGACGTTCGCCTCCCCCGGCCGAGGGGAGGCACTCCCGGCCCCGGAGGAGGCGGAGACGGGCGCACCGGAGGTTCTCTCGCGTCCGGCACGTGCCGAACCTCCCTCGGCCCCGGCGACGGATCGGCCCGAACCCCCTCGGAAGGACGAACGATGACGACCCCCGCGAAGCCCTGGCACGGTGTGACGGTGGCCACCGCGCTGCCCCTGGACGCCGACCTCTCCGTCGACCTGGACGGCTACGCCGAACACTGCCGGTGGCTGGTCGCCTCCGGGTGCGACGGCGTCGTGCCGAACGGATCGCTGGGCGAGTACCAGACGCTCACCCCCCGGGAGCGGGCCTCGGTCGTGGAGACCGCGGTCGCGGCCGTGGGCGGCGACCGCGTCATGCCGGGTGTCGCGGCCTACGGCGCCCTGGAGGCCCGTCGCTGGGCCGAGCAGGCGGGGGAGGCCGGGTGCCGTGCGGTGATGCTGCTCCCGCCGAACGCCTACCGCGCCGACGACAGGACCGTGGTGGAGCACTACCGCGAGGTGGCCGCGGCCGGTCTGCCGGTGGTGGCCTACAACAACCCCTTCGACACCCGGGTGGACCTCACCCCCCGGTTGCTGGCCACCCTGCACGCCGAGGGTCTGATCGTCGGGGTGAAGGAGTTCAGCGGTGACGTCCGGCGGATCTACGAGATCGCCGAGCTCGCCCCCGAGTTGGACGTGCTGGCCGGGGCCGACGACGTACTGCTGGAGCTGGTCACCGCCGGGGCGGTCGGCTGGGTGGCCGGATTCCCCAACGCGCTGCCCGAGTCGACCGTCGCCCTGTACCGGGCGGCGGCCGCGGGGGACACGGCCACCGCGCTTCCGCTCTACCGCGCGCTGCACCCGCTGCTTCGCTGGGACTCCAGGCCGGTGTTCGTCCAGGCGATCAAGCTCTCCATGGACCTGGCCGGACGCCGCGGCGGCCCGTGCCGCCCGCCCAGGCTCGCCCTGGTCCCCGAGCAGGAGGCCGCCGTACGCGCCGCGACGGAGAAGGCCCTCGCCGAGGGACTGCGCTAGATCGTCCCCGTACCCCCTTCCCGCGAGGAGCGTCGATGAGAACGAAGAGGATCTTCCACGCGGTGGACTCCCACACCGAGGGCATGCCCACCCGGGTGATCACCGGGGGAGTGGGGGTCATCCCCGGCTCGACCATGGCCGAGCGGCGCGAGTACTTCCTCGCCGAGATGGACCACGTCCGCACCCTGCTCATGTACGAGCCGCGTGGCCACTCGGCGATGAGCGGGGCCATCCTGCAACCGCCCACCCGGCCCGACGCCGACTACGGCGTGCTCTACATCGAGGTCTCCGGTTGCCTGCCCATGTGCGGGCACGGCACCATCGGCGTCGCCACCGTCCTGGTCGAGACCGGCATGGTCGAGGTCGCCGAGCCGGTCACCGTCATCCGGCTGGACACCCCGGCCGGGCTGGTCGTCGCCGAGGTCAGGGTCGAGGACGGCGCCGCCGCGGAGGTGACCATCACCAACGTGCCCTCCTTCAGTGCCGGGCTGGACCGCGCGGTCAAGGTGCCCGGCGTCGGGGAGGTCGTCTACGACCTCGCCTACGGCGGCAACTACTACGCGATCCTGCCCATCGAGTCGGTGGGCCTGCCGTTCGACCGCTCGCACAAGCAGCGGATCCTCGACGCGGGCCTGGCGATCATGGAGGCGATCAATGAGCGGGACGAGCCCGTCCATCCGCTGGACCCGGGCATCCGCGGCTGCCACCACGTGCAGTTCACCGCGCCAGGTTCCGACGCCCGGCACTCGCGGCACGCGATGGCGATCCACCCCGGCTGGTTCGACCGCTCGCCGTGCGGCACCGGCACCAGCGCCCGGATGGCCCAGCTGCACGCCAGGGGCGAGCTCCCCCTGGAGGTGGGCTTCGTGAACGAGTCGTTCATCGGCACCCGCTTCGTCGGGCGGCTCGTGGCCCAGACGGAGGTGGGGGGCCTGCCCGCGGTGGTTCCCACGATCACCGGGCGTGCGTGGGTCACCGGCACCGCCCAGTACTTCCTCGACCCCCGCGACCCGTTCCCCGAAGGTTTCCTCCTGTGACGCCAGGGCTGTGACGCCAGGGCTGTGACGCCAGGGCTGTGACACCAGGGCTGTGACACCGGAGCGTGCCGGCTCGATACGAGCCGCCTGAGCTGCGGATACGCCGCCTTTCCCGGCGCTCCTCACGCTGGGTGCCGCATCGCGGGGAAACGACGTCTCAACGTTAACGGTCTTGTTTCGGCCCTTGACGTGCACTTGCATTACACGTGCAATATCACACATCACTAGATGTGAGGAGCCGCACATGCGTGCCACCCCCCTGAAGTGCTTCACGTCGCTGGCCGTCCTCGGTCTCCTGGTCACCGGATGCGGCCAAGGGCTGCTCGGTGACGGAGGCGCGGGCCAGGCGACCGCGGAGAAGAACGAGCCGATCGTCCTCGGCATGCTGATCCCGCAGTCGGGCAGCGAGGCCGCGATCGGCCCCTATATGAGCAACGCGGCGCAGCTCGCGATCGACGAGATCAACGCCAAGGGCGGCGTGCTCGGCCGCCAACTGGAACTGAAGACCGCCGACGACGCCTGTGACGCCCAGTCCGCGGCGGCGGGCGCGAACAAGCTGGTCACCGAGGGGATCGACGTCTCCGTGGGCGGCTACTGCTCCGGTGCGACGCTCCCCACCCTGCCGATCTTCGGCAAGGCCGGAATCCCGATGATCATCCCGGCCGCCAACTCCCAGGAACTGGTCGACCAGAAGCTCAAGCACGTCTTCCTGATCAACGGCACGGGCTCCCAGCAGGCCGCGGCCGCGGAGAAGTGGATCACCAAGCAGGGTTCCAAGAGCGTCGCGCTCATGCACGACAACACCAGCTACTCCAAGGACATCGCGCTGCGCACCCAGGCACTCCTGGAGGCCCCCGGCGGAGCCGAGGCCGTGATCACCGAGGCGGTCACCCCGAAGGAGAGCGACTACAGCGCCAACATCACCAACGTGCTGGCCAAGAAGCCCGACTTCGTCTACTGGACCGGCTACTTCCAGGAGGGCGGACTGATCGCGCGCCAGCTCAGGCAGGCCGGATACAAGGGCTCCATCATGGTCGGCGACGGCTCGGTCTCCCCCAAGCTGGTCGAGATCGCCGGAGACGAGGCCGCCGAGGGCCTGTACGCGACGATGACCCAGACGCCCGACACCCTCCAGGGCGCCGAGGGCTGGATCGAGGCGTACAAGAAGAAGTACTCCTCCGAGCCGGGCCCGTACTCCAACCAGGCCTACGACGCGGTGCGGCTCGCCGCCGAGGCGGTCACCAAGGCGGGCGCCACCGACGGCGACAAGGTCATCGCGGCGCTTGAGGCGATCGACGGCTTCTCGATGTTCTCCGGGCCGCTGAAGTTCACCCCGGAGCACACCCTGGCGAACGGCGGCTTCCAGATCCTCGTCGTCAAGGACGACAGGTTCGCCCTGCAGGACGCCCTTAAATGACGCAGCTCGTCTGGAACGGGCTGTTCGTCGGCTCGTTCTACGCCCTGGTCGCCCTGGGGTACAGCATGGTCTACGGGATCATCAAGCTGCTCAACTTCGCCCACGGCGACCTGTACATGCTCGGCGCGTTCGCCGGTTTCGCCATCCTCGGCGCGGTCGGCGGCGTGTCCTCCTCGATGGCACTGCCGCTGCTGCTCGCGGTGCTCCTGGCGACCATGCTCGCCACCGGCCTGGCAGGGGTGGCGCTGGAGCGGATCGCCTACCGTCCGCTCCGCCGCGCCCCGAGGCTGTCCCTGCTGATCACCGCGGTCGGGGCCTCCTTCGCGCTGGAGTACGGGATGCGCGCGGTGGCCGGGGCCGACCCGCGGGTCTACCCGGTGCGGTTGGGCGGCACCTCGCTGGAGATCCTCGGCGCCAGGCTCACCGTGCAGCAGGTCGTCCTGATCGGCGTGGCGGTGCTCCTCATGGCCGGGCTCAACCTGCTGGTCACCCGCACCCGCGAGGGCAGGGCGATGCGGGCCATCGCGCTGGACCCGCGCACCAGCGCGCTGATGGGCATCGACGTCAACGCGGTCATCTCCCGCACCTTCTTCATCGGCTCGGCGCTGGCGGGGGCCGCGGGCGTGATGGCAGGCGCCTACTACGGCAAGATCGACTTCATGATGGGCTTCCTGATCGGGCTCAAGGCCTTCACGGCGGCCGTCATCGGGGGTATCGGCAACATCCCGGGCACGATGCTCGGCGGCCTGCTGCTCGGGCTGCTGGAGTCGTTCGGCACGTTCTGGCTGGGCGGTGAGTGGCGTGACGTGTTCGCCTTCGGGGTGCTGATCCTGTTCCTGACGGTGCGGCCCACCGGCCTGCTCGGCGAGCGCGTCACGGAGCGCGTATGACCGGGACCGTCGGCCCCACCGGACCCGCCGGGCCTGCGGGAGCGAGGACGACCAAGGTCCGCCGCCTCGGCACCGACAGGCCGCCCAGCCGGGCGTCGAAGCTGATGCAGAACCGGTGGGCAGGGCTCGCCGGGCTGCTGATCGCGCTGCTGGCGCCCTTCGTCAACGCCACGCCGTACGCGCTGTCGGTCATGACCAGCGCGGCCATCGCCGTGATGCTCGCCGCCGGGCTGAACATCGTGGTCGGCTACTGCGGCCTGCTCGACCTGGGCTACGTCGCCTTCTTCGCGGTCGGCGCCTACACCAGCGGCGTGCTGGCCACCCGCTTCGACCTGCCGCTGCTGGCCACGGTGCCCGCCGTGCTCGTGGCCACGGTCATCGCGGGGATCGTGATCGGCGCCCCCACGCTGCGCCTGCGCAGCGACTACCTCGCCATCGTCACCCTCGGCTTCGGCGAGATCATCCGGATCACCGCCAACAACCTGGACGTCACCGGCGGCCCCTCGGGGATCTACGGCATCCCGCACCTGGTCGAGAGCCCGGCGCTCTTCTACTACGTCACCGTGGCCGTCGTCTCGCTGGCCGTCCTCGGCGCGGCGCGGCTGGGCCGCTCCCGCCTGGGCAGGGCCTGGCGCTTCGTCCGGGAGGACGAGGACGCCGCCGAGGCGATGGGCGTGCACACCTACCGGGTCAAGCTCGCCGCCTACATCGCCGGGGCGGTCTGGGGCGGCATGGCCGGGGTGCTGTTCGCCGCGCAGCTGTCGGCCATCTCGCCGGGCAGTTTCACCTTCCTGTCGTCGGCGCTGGTGCTCATGGCCGTGGTCCTGGGAGGCATGGGATCGACGCCCGGCGTCGTCGTCGGGGCCGTGGTGATCAGCATCCTGCCGGAGATCCTGCGCGACCTCGCCGACTACCGGTTCTTCCTGTTCGGCGTACTGCTCATCGCCTTCATGCTGCTGCGGCCGCAGGGCATCTGGCCGGCCCGATCCAAGGAGGTCCCGTGAGCCTGCTGAGCGTGACCGACCTGCGCCTGACCTTCGGCGGGCTGGTGGCGATCGACGGCCTGTCGTTCTCGGTGCGCGAGGCGGAGATCGTCTCCGTGATCGGGCCCAACGGGGCGGGCAAGACGTCGGCCTTCAACTGCGTCACCGGTTTCTACCGGCCGACCTCGGGCCGGATCACCCTGCGCGGCAGGGACCTGCCGGGGCTGCGGCCCTCGGCGATCGCGGGTCTGGGCGTCGCGCGGACCTTCCAGAACCTGCGGCTGTTCGGCGAGTTGTCGGTCCTGGACAACGTACGCGCCGGATCGCACCTGTGGCTGCGTCAGAGCGTCCTGGACGCCCTGCTGCACACCCCGCGCTACCGGCGCTCCGAGCGCGAGTGCACCGAGCAGGCCCACCACTGGCTGGACTTCGTCGGCCTGCGCGGTGACAGGTACGGACAGGCGAGGAACCTTCCCTATGGTGAGCAGCGCCGCACCGAGATAGCCCGTGCGCTCGCCCGGCGTCCCGACCTGCTGCTGCTCGACGAGCCCGCGGCCGGGCTCAACCACGGCGGGAAGGCCGAGATGCTCGACCTGATCCGGCGCATCCAGGCGCTGGGGGTGGCCATCGTGCTCATCGAACACGACATGGGCCTGGTCATGGAGGTCTCCGAACGCGTGGTCGTGCTCAACTTCGGCAGGGAGATCGCCGACGGCCGGCCAGAGGACGTCCGGCGAGATCCGGCCGTCATCGAGGCCTACCTCGGTGGCGACACCTCCGCGAACGACGGGACCGGCGAAGCCGTGACGGTGAAGAAGGACGGCGCGGGCGAAGAGGTCACGGGGAAGGACAGCGCGGCCGGGGGAGACACCGATGCTTGACATCGACGGGCTGGACGTCCACTACGGCGGCGTACACGCCCTGCGCGGCCTGTCCCTCGGCGTCGCCGAAGGTGAGATCGTCGCCCTGCTGGGCAACAACGGCGCGGGCAAGACCACCACGCTCTGCGCGGTCTCGGGACTGCTGCGGCCCAGCGGCGGCAGGGTGCTCTTCGAAGGGAAGGAGATCACCAGGCGGAAACCGCACAGGATCACCGCGCGAGGCCTGGTGCACGTGCCGGAGGGCCGCAGGATCTTCAGCACGCTCAGCGTCCACGAGAACCTCCAGCTGGGCGGCTACCTGGTCCGCGACCAGGCGGAGGTCCGCACGCGGATCGACCGCGTCTACGAACTGCTGCCGCGCCTGGCCGAGCGGCGCGCACAGCAGGGGGGCACGCTGTCGGGCGGCGAGCAGCAGATGCTCGCGATCGGCAGGGCACTCGTCACCGGCCCCCGGCTGCTGCTGCTCGACGAGCCCTCCATGGGGCTGGCGCCCCTGGTGGTCGCCTCGATCATGGAGCTCATCGCGGGCATCAACGCCCAGGGCACCTCGGTACTGCTCGTCGAGCAGAACGCCGTCGCCGCCCTCGGGATCGCCCACCGCGGCTACGTGATCGAGAGCGGGGAGTGCGTCCTGGAAGGGCCCGCCGCCGAGCTGCGCAGAGACCCTCGGGTGGTCGAGGCCTACCTCGGCGGAACCGGAGGGAGCGAACGCGGGTGACCGGCGGACCCACCACCGGCGCCGTACCCCGGAGATCGGCCCCCGGGTGTTCGGAGGCAGGCGTATGGCCTGGGAGGATGGGAGGGTGGCGGGTTCCGCCGATCAGGCGTGGACGTGAGCGACACGAGAGGCTCCGGTATGGCTCCTAGGGCGGACGGCCGGCTCGATCTGCCGACCGTGAGCGAGCGGCAGAGCCTGCGGGAGCAGGTGGCCCACGCGCTCAGGGCGGCCCTGATCACCGGTGAGATGAGGCCGGGCATGGTCTACTCGGCCCCGGTGCTCGCCGCCCAGTTCGGCGTCTCGGCGACCCCGGTGCGCGAGGCCATGCTCGACCTGGCCAAGGAGGGCCTGGTCGAGGCGGTACGCAACAAGGGTTTCCGGGTCACGGAGCTTTCCGACAGGGATCTGGACGAGCTGACCGAGATCCGCAGGCTCATCGAGGTGCCCACGGTGGCCCAGCTGGCCGACGCCGGGCGCGCGCCGAGCTTCGAGACACTGCGCCCGCTCGCCCAGGCGATCGTCGACGCCGCCGAGCGCGGCGACCTTCTCGCGTACGTCGACGCAGACATCCGCTTTCACCTGGACCTGCTCGCCCTGGCGGGCAACTCCCGCCTCGTGGAGGTGGTCCGCGACCTGCGCAACCGGGCCCGTCTGTACGGCCTGTCCTCCCTGCACCGGCGGGGCGCCCTCACCGACTCCGCCCGAGAGCACCTCACGCTGCTCGCGCTGCTCTCCGAAGGAGACGCGAGCGGTGCCGAGCGGCTGATGCGCGACCACATCCGGCACGTCCGCGGCATCTGGGCCAGCGGGCCGGAGGGGCCCGAGGAATGAACGGAGCGGCCTGAGAGCGGGCCGCCGGGAGTGGCGATGCTCCGGAGAGGCCTCGGGGCGGGGCAGGAGGGCCGTGGGTGGCGCCGTAACCGGATCTGTGGAACCGATGCCGGAGCCGAGGGTCAGCCGGTGCTGCGGGTGGCGCCGACGCTGGCGATGACCACGCAGCCGATGGCGGCCCACTCGCGCATCTGGAGCACCTCGCCCAGGATCAGCAGCCCGGCCAGCGCGGCCATCGCGGGCTCCAGGCTCATCAGGATGCCGAAGACCCGTTTGGGCATCCTGCGCAGCGCCTCCAGCTCGATCGAGTAGGGGATGACCGACGACAGGAGTCCCACCCCGAGCCCGATCAGCAGCAGCTCGGGCTGGAGCAGGTCGGCGCCACCCGAGGCGATCCCGACGGGGGCGACCAGCAGGCAGGAGACGATCATCGCCAGGGCGAGGCCGCTCGTTCCGGGGAAACGCCTGCCGACCGAGGCCGACAACAGGATGTAGCCGGCCCAGCAGACCGCAGCCACCAGGGCGAAGGCGATCCCGGCCCAGCTGATCCTGGAGGCGCCCCCGCCCCACGGGGCGAGCAGCACCACGCCCGACCCGGCGAGCACGACCCAGAACAGGTCGAGGCGGCGGCGCGAGGCCGCCACCGCGACGCCGAGCGGGCCGAGGAACTCGATCGCCACCGCGATGCCCATCGGCAGCCGGGCCAGCGCCTCGTAGAACGACAGGTTCATCACGCCCAGCGTCACGCCGAACGCCACCCCGGCGCCGATGTCCGCCCTGGACAGCCCGCGCAACCGGGGTCTGACGACCGCTCCCAGGATCAGGGCACCCGTCGCGATCCGCAGGAACACCACGGCGCTCGGCGGCAGCTGGGAGAACAGGTCCTTGGCCAGACCCGCGCCCACCTGCACCGACATGATGGCCAGCAGCACCAGCCCCGACGGCGGGATGGCGTCGGAGGCCGCTCTCAGCAGCGTTCCGGGCCTGGGCAGCCTCGGCTTGTACGGCTCGGCGGGCCCGTCCAGGGCGTCGGCGGTCACGACTCTCCTCGGTCATGTGCAAAACAACAGGTGACACCTTACTTGCCGAGGTCGCCGTCTTCACGGCCGTCCGTGATGTGAGACGGCTCCGTGGAGGGCCCTTCCGAGGGTTCGCCCCGTCGAAAGGTCAGGGGAGGGGAGTCTCGCCGGTCGTGCGGCGTCCGGCGTCCGGTGCGCGGGTGTAGAGCGCGACGGTCATGCCGGGTACGCGGCCCGTCCGCCAGGACCTGGTCCGGACGAATCCCTCCTTGACCAGGGTGACCACCCGGCCGACGCGCGAGGCCGCCTCTGACCCGCCCCGCCAGATCACCCAGACCCGTTCGCGCCCGGCCACGGCGGCGGCCACGTCGGAGCGCTCCGGGTAGCCGAAGGAGTGGGGCAGGGGCGCGGGCCCGGCGAGCAGCACGTCGTCGGGCAGCCCTTTGCCGCCGTGCCGCGTCTGGTCGTAGTAGCGGAAGCCCTCGCGCAGGGAGGAGCGCCCGTAGAGGAGGGCGTCGCCCGGCCGGCCCTCGCTCGCGAGGATCCGTACCGCCCGGGGGAAGTTCTCGTGGTGCCCGTCCTCCCCGCGCAGGTCCAGCTGACCGGGGAGCCCGGCCGCCAGGACGCCCGCCAGCGCGATCCCGGTGGCGAGGTGGGGCAGCGCGGCGAGGGCGAGTCCGGCCAGCAGCGCGTACGCGGGCACCGTCGCGAACAGGTAGCGGTCGACGTAGACCGGCGAGACCAGGTGGGACAGGGCGAACAGCAGCAGGGGCGGCAGAATCGCCCATGAGCCGAGCAGGACGATCCAGAGCCGGTCGGCACCGTGTCTCCGGCCCAGGAACGGGGCGGCCGCGGCGGCGGCGAGCAGCACGCACCCGGCCAGGGCGGTGCCCCCGGCCATCTTGGGCAGGGCGAGGAACACGTCGGGTCCCGGCAGGGTGATCCAGCTGATCGCGTGCCGCTCGGCGAAGCCGACTACCGTCCAGACGGCCCCCGGGACGCAGCCCACGGCCATGCAGGCGAGCACCCTGGGCAGGACGCCCCGCCCGTACGACCCGACCGCGAGCAGGTGGGCGGCGAGGACGAGCAGCGCGAACACCTGCGTGCAGCCCAGCAGCGCGACGGCGGCCGCGTACCTCCACCAGGCGCCGCGCCGTCCCGGCTCCTCGATCGCCCGGTACAGCGTCCAGGTGGCCAGGACCGCGGCGGCGGCGGCGAACGCGTAGGAGCGGATGTTCTGCCCGTGATAGGAGACCGAGGGCAGGAAGACGTAGACGGCGGCGGCGGCCAGTCCGGCGGGCTGCGAGCTCAGCCGGCGGCCCAGGTCGGCGATGAGCGCGGTGGCCGCGCCCGTCGCGAGCGCCGAGGGCAGGCGCATCCACCACTCGGCCTGCCCGAACTCCAGCCACAGGTGCATGAAGCCGTAGTAGGGCAGGAAGTGCCCGTCGATGTGCTGGGCCAGCTCCCAGAGTCCTCCGGCGCCGCGGCGGGCCGCGCTGAGAGTGGCGAGTTCGTCCCCCGACTGGGAGACCGTGGACGAGCCGGCGACGGAGACAAGCGTGGCAACGATCCCCATGGCCAAACTTGGCCAGATTCGCCCCGTATGCCGTGTCGCCGGCCGGGATGAAGATCGCGTTCCGGTAATGATCACCTGGAGGATGGTAGATCTTGACGATCACCCTGGTTGATCTTTTGCGGGGAAGAGGTGGAGAAAATCCTGATTTAGGCGATCCCCGGTAACCGATTTCCGGACGGATCATTCCCAGCGGAACGTCCGGGAGGTGAGGAAGAGCGACACCACCGCCCACGCCGCGAGAATCGCCACGGCGGCGAGCGGCACCCCCGCGCCGTCGCTCAGGACCGCGCGGAGCCCTCCGGTCAGCGCCGAGATCGGCAGCAGCTCCAGCACCGGCCGCACCGCCTCGGGAAACCTCGCCAGCGGGAAGGCGACCCCACCGCAGGCGAGCAGGAGCAGGTAGACGAGGTTCGCCGCGGCGAGCGTGGCCTCGGCGCGCAGCGTCCCCGCCATCAGCAGGCCGAGCCCGCTGAACGCGGCGGTGCCCAGCACGATGAGCGCCAGGACCGCGAGCGGCGAGCCCGTGGGGTGCCAGCCCAGGGCGAGCGCCACCGCGCAGATGACCGTCACCTGGACGACCTCCACCGCGATCACCGCGAGCGTCTTGGACAGCATCAGCCCGGTCCGCGACAGCGGGGTCGCGCCCAGCCGCTTCAGCACGCCGTAGCGGCGCTCGAAGCCCGTCGCGATGGCCTGCCCGGTGAAGGCGGTGGACATCACGGCGAGCGCGAGCACGCCGGGGGTCATGAAGTCGATCCGGGAACCGCCGCCCACGTCGATGATCGGGGCGGAGGAGAGGCCGACGAGCAGCAGCACCGGGATGATCATCGTGAGCAGCAGCTGTTCGCCGTTGCGGAGCATCGCCCGGATCTCCGCTCCCGTCTGGGCCGCCACCATCCGGCCCAGCGGCGCGGCTCCGGGGGCCGGCGTGAGGTCCAGGGTCGTCATGGGGCTCTCCAGCGGTCTGATGCGCGCTCCGGTTCGGGCCGCGCCCGGACGCGTGAGGGGTGGCGAAGGGGGTGTGAAGGTGTCACCGGGGCGGAGGGCTCCGGGGGCGTCGCCGCGACGGTGGGTTCGAGGGCGGGTTTCGGGGGCGTCACCGGAGCTCACGCCCGGTCAGTTCCAAGAAGACGTCCTCCAGGGTGCGCCGCTCGATGCTGAGGTCGTCGGCGGTCACGCCCTCGGCGGCGCACCAGGTCGTCACCGTGGCCAGGAGACCGGGCACGACCTGCCCCTCGATGATGTAGTGCCCGGCCGGCGACTCCTTGGCCGCGCTGCCGGCGGGCAGGGCGGCGAGCAACTCGTCCAGGCAGAGGCCGGGGCGGGCGCGGAAGCGCAGCTGCCGCTCGGCGCCGGTGAGGGAGGAGGGCGTGCCCTCGGCGACGACCCTGCCGCGATCGATGATCACGATCTGGTCGGAGAGCCTCTCCGCCTCGTCCATGTGGTGGGTGGTGAGCACCACGGAGACCCCGCTTGAGCGCAGGTCCTTGACCAGCTCCCAGCAGGCGTGTCTGGCCTGGGGGTCCAGGCCCGCGGTCGGCTCGTCGAGGAAGACCAGCTCCGGACGGCCGATGACCGCTCCGGCCAGTGACAGGCGCTGCTGCTGGCCACCCGACAGCCTGCGGTACGGGGTGCGGGCGTGCTCGCTCAGCCCCAGCCGTTCCAGCAGCGCCGCGGGATCGAGCGGGTGGGCGTGGAAGCGGGCCATCAGCCGCAGCCACTGCCCGCAACGGGACGCGGGGGGAACGCCGCCCGCCTGGAGCATCACCCCGACCCTGGCCCGCAGTTCCGGCCTCGACGGGTCGAGCCCGAGCACCCTCACGGTGCCGCCGTCGGCCCGGCGGAACCCCTCGCAGATCTCCAGGGTGGAGGTCTTGCCGGCCCCGTTGGGGCCCAGCACCGCGGTGACCGCGCCGCGGGCGGCGTTGAAGGTCAGGCCGTCGATCGCGGTCGTCCCGCCGTATCTCTTGACCAGGTCGACGATCTCGACGGCTGGGGAGTCCATGGCCACGAGTTTAGGGACTGTGTCCGCCGGTCACGCTCCCGGACCACGCGTCCGCAGCCGCCGGGAACCCGTTTTCCGCGCGGTGCCCGGCCGCCCCTCGCTCCCACCTAAAGGTTTTTCCGAGAAAATTTCCGAAAAGCAGGAATTCGGATGAACAGCTGTTGGTTGGGAGGTTTCGGCCCCTGTGGGCCGTCATCGCCCGTAAGTGGAGGGCGTGGCCTGCGACCAAAAAGGGGATACGGGTATGACCGCGGCCGCCGTTGAGCCGGAGGTGGCGCCGATCGTACGGCGCAGGGGGCTGTTGCTCGCCATCCTGGGAGCGCTGTCGGCGGTCGGCCCCCTCGCGATCGACATGTACCTTCCCGCCTTCCCCTCCATCGCCGCCGACCTGGGCAGCGGGCAGGCGCAGGTGCAGCTCACCCTCACCGCCTGTCTCATCGGATTCTCGGTCGGGCAGGTCATCGCGGGCCCGATCAGCGACACGCGCGGCCGTCGGGGCCCGCTCCTGATCGGCATCGCCGCCTACGCCGCGGCCTCCCTGCTGTGCGCCTTCTCGCCCTCGGTGTACGGGCTGGTCGGCTTCCGCCTGCTCCAGGGCATCGCGGGCGGCGCCGCGCTGGTGATCGTCCGCGCGATCGTCCGCGACCTGTACGAGGGGGCGGCCATCGCCCGCATCTTCGCCACCCTCATGCTGGTGACCGGCCTCGCCCCGATCCTCGCCCCGATCGCGGGCGCGCAACTGCTCGCCCACACCTCCTGGCGGGGCGTGTTCGTCGCGTTGAGCGTCGCGGGCCTGCTGTTGCTGGTCTTCGCGCTGTCCGGGGTACGCGAGACGCTTCCCGCCGAGCGGCGCGAGAGGGGCGGGCTCAGGCACACCCTCACCACCTTCTGGCACCTGCTCCGCGACCGCCCCTTCATGGCCGCGACCCTCGCCGGGGGGCTGAACTTCGCGGCCATGTTCGCCTACATCTCCGGGTCGCCCTTCGTGCTCCAGGACGTCTACGGCACCTCGGCGCAGACCTTCTCGCTGGTGTTCGGGCTGAACGCGCTGGGCCTGACCATCGCCGCCCAGGTCGGCGGGCGCCTCGCCGGGCGCCTGGACCCGGCCGGGCTCATCCTCGCCGGGTTGTTCCTGGGCGTGGCCGGAGCCGCCGGGGTGCTCGCCGCGGCCCTGTTCCACCTGCCTCTGCCGGTGCTGGTCACCGCGCTGTTCGTGATGATGTGCGGGGCGGGCCTCGTCCTGCCGGGCAGCGGCGCGCTCGCCCTGGCCGGTCAGCCCGCGCGGATCGCCGGGAGCGCGGCCGCGCTGACGGGCGTGCTGCAGTTCGCGCTCGGCGCCGTCGCCGCACCGCTGGTGGGTCTGGGCGGGGAGGGATCCGCTCTGCCGATGGCCGTTGTACTGGCCGGTTTCACTCTCGCCGCGCTCGCCGCCTTCGCCGGGCTGCGCGGGACCGCGCGGAGCGTTTCCCCAGCTTAGGTAAGCCTTACCTGCGTGATGAACCACATTCCGGACGACCGTACATCGGGTTTGTAACTCGGGAAGCAATTACGGCACACTGATGTTGTGAAATACGTGACCGGGATGCAGGACACCGAGGGAGCCGCCATCGCGCGGCCCTCCGGCGTGTCCGCCGAGCGCAGCACGCGAGCGCGTGTCGCCCGGCTCATCCTGGAACACGGGCCCATCACCGCCGCCGCCCTCGGCGAGCGGCTCGGCCTCACCCCCGCCGCCGTTCGCAGGCATCTCGACGCCCTGCTGGCCGAGGGGATGGCCGAGGCCCGCACCGCGAGGCCGCGAGGCCAGCGCGGGCGCGGGCGACCGGCGAAGCTGTTCGCGATAACCGACGCCGGCCGCAGCGCCTTCGAGCACGCCTACGACGGCCTCGCCGGGAGCGCGCTGCGCTTCTTGGCCGAGCGCGTGGGCCCCGAGGCCGTGGCGGAGTTCGCCCACTCCCAGGTGGCCGGCCTGGTCGACCGCCTGAGACCGAGGATGAGCGAGGTCCCCGCCGACCAGCGGGTCCGTGTCCTCGCCGAGGCGCTGTCGGCCGACGGCTACGCCGCCTCGGCGAGCAAGGCGAGCCTGGGCGGCGAGCAGCTGTGCCAGCACCACTGCCCGGTCGCGCACGTGGCCGCGGAGTTCCCGCAGCTGTGCGAGGCCGAGACGGAGGCGTTCGCGCGCATTCTCGGCACCCCCGTGCAGCGGCTCGCGACCATCGCCCACGGCGACGGCGTGTGCACCACGCACGTCAGCCCCCACAGAACACCGGGGCCGGGCGCAGGAGACCCCCCGGCACCTGATCCGGCGCGATCGCCGGCAATCCACGAAACGATCGACACATCGAGCAAGGAGACCGGAAGGTGACTGTCACCGACCGCCCGGAGCTGGAAGGCCTCGGGAATTACAAGTTCGGCTGGGCCGACTCGGACGCCGCGGGAGCGACGGCCCGGCGTGGCCTGTCCGAAGAGGTCGTCCGCAACATCTCCGCGCTGAAGAGCGAGCCGGAGTGGATGCTGGACCTTCGTCTGAAGGGGCTGCGCCTTTTCGGCAAGAAGCCCATGCCCAACTGGGGTTCCGACCTCAGCGGCATCGACTTCGACAACATCAAGTACTTCGTGCGCTCGACGGAGAAGCAGGCCGCCTCCTGGGAGGACCTGCCGGAAGACATCAAGAGCACCTACGACAAGCTCGGCATCCCCGAGGCGGAGAAGCAGCGCCTGGTCGCCGGCGTCGCCGCCCAGTACGAGTCCGAGGTGGTCTACCACAAGATCCGTGAGGACCTTGAGGAGAAGGGTGTCATCTTCGTCGACACCGACACCGCCCTCAAGGAGCACGAGGAGATCTTCAAGGAGTACTTCGGGACCGTGATCCCCGTCGGCGACAACAAGTTCGCCGCGCTGAACACGGCCACCTGGAGCGGCGGCAGCTTCATCTACGTGCCGCCGAACGTCAACGTGGAGATCCCGCTCCAGGCCTACTTCCGGATCAACACCGAGAACATGGGGCAGTTCGAGCGGACCCTGATCATCGTGGACGAGAACTCCTACGTCCACTACGTCGAGGGCTGCACCGCGCCGATCTACTCCTCCGACTCGCTCCACAGCGCCGTCGTGGAGATCATCGTGAAGAAGGGCGCGCGCTGCCGTTACACGACCATCCAGAACTGGTCGAACAACGTCTACAACCTCGTCACCAAGCGCGCCGTGGCGTACGAGGGCGCGACCATGGAGTGGGTCGACGGCAACATCGGCTCCAAGGTCACCATGAAGTACCCGGCCGTCTACCTCATGGGTGAGCACGCCAAGGGCGAGACCCTCAGCGTCGCCTTCGCCGGTGAGGGCCAGCACCAGGACGCCGGGGCCAAGATGGTGCACCTCGCGCCGAACACCAGCTCCTCGGTGATCTCCAAGTCCGTCGCCCGCGGCGGCGGCCGCACCTCCTACCGCGGCCTGGTCCAGATCGAGGAGGGCGCTCACGGCAGCGCCAGCACCGTCAAGTGCGACGCGCTCCTCGTCGACCAGATCAGCCGCTCCGACACCTACCCCTACGTGGACGTGCGCGAGGACGACGTCTCCATGGGGCACGAGGCCACCGTCTCCAAGGTCTCCGACGACCAGCTCTTCTACCTGATGAGCCGCGGTCTGGGCGAGGACGAGGCGATGGCGATGATCGTCCGGGGCTTCGTGGAGCCGATCGCCCGCGAGCTCCCGATGGAGTACGCCCTGGAGCTGAACCGCCTGATCGAGCTGCAGATGGAAGGGGCTGTCGGCTGATGGGTCTCGACACAGGAAAGCCCCTGTCGACCCTCCACGAGAAGGCCTCGTACGACGTGGCCGACTTCGAGGTACCGACCGGCAGGGAGGAGGAGTGGCGCTTCACCCCGCTCTCCCGGCTCAAGGGTCTGCACGAGGGCGTCGCGGCCTCGGCGAACGTGGTCGTGCACGTCGACGCCGCCCCCGAGGTCACCGTGGAGACCGTCGGCCGCGACGACGAGCGGGTCGGTAAGGCCTACGTGCCCGCCGACCGGGTGAGCGCCCAGGCATACTCCTCCTTCGAGAAGGCCACCGTGCTCACGGTCTCGCGCGAGGCGGTCGCCTCCAAGCCGACCGTGATCACCTTCCTCGGGTCGGGTCAGGGCACCGCGTACGGCCACACGGTCGTGAGGCTGGAGCCGATGGCCGAGGCCGTGGTCGTGCTCGACCACCAGGGCAGTGCCGTCTACGCCGACAACGTCGAGTTCGTCGTGGGCGAGGGCGCCACGCTCAAGGTCGTCAGCCTGCAGGACTGGGCCGACGACGCCGTGCACGTCTCCCACCACCACGCCCTGCTGGCCAAGGACGCGACCTTCCGCGGCTTCGTGGTCACCCTCGGCGGCGACCTGGTCAGGCTGTCACCGTCGGTCGCCTACGAGGGCCCCGGCGGCGACGCCGAGCTGAACGGCCTCTACTTCGTCGACGCCGGCCAGCACCTGGAGCACCGCCTGCTCGTCGACCACTCCAAGCCCGGCTGCCGCAGCAACGTCGACTACCGCGGCGCGCTGCAGGGCACCGACGCCCACGCGGTCTGGATCGGCGACGTCATCATCCGGGTCGAGGCCGAGGGCACCGACACCTACGAGCTCAACCGCAACCTGCTGCTCACCGACGGCGCCCGTGCCGACTCGGTGCCCAACCTGGAGATCCTCACCGGTGAGGTCGCCGGGGCCGGCCACGCCAGCGCCTCGGGCCGTCTCGACGACGAGCACATCTTCTACCTCCAGGCCCGCGGCATCCCCTTCGAGGACGCGCGCCGACTCGTCATCAGGGGCTTCTTCGCGCAGCTGCTGGAGAAGATCGAGGTTCCCGAGCTTCGCGAGCGGGTGCTCGCCCGGGTCGAGGCGGAGCTTGAGAAGTGACGTTCGAGAAGGTCTGCAAGCTCGCGGACATCCCCGACGAGGGAGTCATCGGCCTTGAGGTCGACGGCACCCCCGTCGCCCTGGTCCGCCAGGGCGAGGAGGTCCACGCGCTCCACGACGTGTGCTCCCACGCCGAGGTGAAACTCAGCGAGGGGGAGGTCTACGACGGCACCCTGGAGTGCTGGCTGCACGGCTCGTGCTTCGACCTGCGCTCGGGCAAGCCCACCGGCCCGCCCGCCAACAAGCCCGTTCCCGTATACCGAGTGAAGATCGACGGCGATGACGTCCTCGTCTCGCTCTCGAAGGAGTCATAAAGTGTCTGACACGAGCCGAGTCCCCTCGGGGTCCACCCTGGAGATCCGCGACCTGCACGTCACCGTCGCCGACAAGGAGATCCTGCGCGGCGTGAACCTGACCGTGCGGGCCGGCGAGACCCACGCCATCATGGGTCCCAACGGCTCGGGCAAGTCCACGCTCGCGTACGCGATCGCGGGCCACCCCAAGTACACCATCACGAGCGGCCAGGTCCTGCTCGACGGGGTCGACCTGCTGGAGCTCACGGTCGACGAGCGCGCCCGCGCCGGTCTGTTCCTCGCGATGCAGTACCCGGTCGAGGTCCCCGGTGTCAGCGTTTCCAACTTCCTGCGCACCGCCGTCACCTCCATCCGCGGCGAGGCTCCCAAGCTTCGCGAGTTCGCCAAGGACCTCAAGTCCGGCATGGACGCCCTGTCCATCGACGCGGCCTTCGCCCAGCGCAACGTGAACGAGGGCTTCTCCGGCGGTGAGAAGAAGCGCCACGAGATCCTCCAGCTGGAGCTGCTCAAGCCGAAGATCGCCGTTCTCGACGAGACCGACTCGGGCCTCGACGTCGACGCGCTGCGCGTGGTCTCCGAGGGCATCAACCGCTTCCGCTCCGGCGAGACCGGCGTGCTGCTCATCACCCACTACACCCGCATCCTGCGCTATGTGAAGCCGGACTTCGTCCACGTCTTCTCCGCCGGGCGGATCGTGGAGCAGGGCGGCCCCGAGCTCGCGGAGAAGCTTGAGGCGGAGGGCTACGAGGCCTACACGAAGGCGTCGGCCTGATGGACACCGGCCTTGACGTGGAGAGGATCAGGAAGGATTTCCCCGTCCTCTCCCGTGAGCTTCCCGGCGGCAGGCCGTTGATCTACCTCGACTCGGGAAACTCCGCGCAGAAGCCGACCCAGGTGGTCGAGGTGATGCGCGAGCACATGGCGATGCACTACAGCAACGTCGGCCGGGCCATGCACGTGCTGGGCGCGGAGTCCACCGAGGCGTACGAGAACGCCCGCGACAAGGTCGCAGCCTTCATCGGCGCGCCCGACCGCGACGAGGTCGTCTTCACCAAGAACGCCTCCGAGGCGATCAACCTGGTGGCGTACGCCTTCGGCAACCCCGCCGGCGAGGACCCCCGCTTCCGGCTCGGCCCCGGCGACGAGATCGTCGTCTCGGAGATGGAGCACCACTCCAACATCGTGCCGTGGCAGATGCTCGCGCAGCGCACCGGCGCGACCCTGCGGTGGTTCTCCGTCACCGACTCGGGCCGCCTTGACCTGTCCAACCTCGACGAGCTCGTCACCGAGCGCACGAAGATCGTCTCGATCGTGCACCAGTCGAACGTGCTGGGCACGGTGAACCCGGTCGCCCCGGTGCTCGCCAGGGTCCGCGAGGTCGGCGCGCTGATGATGCTCGACGCCTCCCAGTCGGTGCCCCACCAGAAGGTGGACGTGGCCGCGCTGGGCGTCGACTTCCTCGCCTTCACCGGTCACAAGGTCGTCGGCCCCTCGGGGATCGGCGTGCTGTGGGCCCGCGGCGAGTTGCTCGAGGCGATGCCCCCGTTCATGGGCGGCGGCGAGATGATCGAGGCGGTCTGGATGGACCACTCGACCTACGCGCCCGCGCCGCACAAGTTCGAGGCGGGCACCCCGCCGATCGTCGAGGCCATCGGCCTCGGTGCCGCGGTCGACTACCTGTCGGAGATCGGGATGGACGCCGTCGTGCGCCACGAGCGCGAGCTCACCGCGTACGCGCTCGGCGCCCTGGGGGAGATCCCCGGGCTGCGGGTCATCGGCCCGCTGGACCTCGCCGACCGGGGCGGTACGGTCTCCTTCACCCTTGAGGGGATTCACCCGCACGACGTCGGGCAGATCCTGGATGACAACTTCGGGGTGGCCGTGCGCGTGGGACACCACTGCGCCCGCCCGCTCCACCTCAGATTCGGGATTCCCGCGACCACGCGGGCGTCCTTCTACCTCTACAACACACCGGCCGAGATCGACGCACTGGTCCGCGGCCTCCACCACGTGCGGAAGGTGTTCGCCTAGCCATGCCCGAGCAGTCGAGACGGCGTACGGGCGGACGGCGGGCGGCGGACGCCCGCCGCACGGCGTCCGGCGACGCACGAGCGCACGGCGCAGCGAACGAGAAGGTGAGCTCGACCCTATGATCGCCGAGTCCATGTACCAGGAGCTGATCCTGGAGCACTACAAGCACCCGCAGGGGAGGGGACTCCGCGATCCGTACGACGCCGAGGTCCACCACGTGAACCCGACGTGTGGTGACGAGATCACCATGCGCGTGAAGCTGGGCGACGGCGGCAAGGTCGAGGACGTCTCCTACGACGGGCAGGGCTGTTCCATCAGTCAGGCCGCGGCCTCCGTGCTGCACGAGCTGGCCACCGGCTCGACCGTCGACGAGACCCTCGGTGTCGTGGACGAGTTCACCCGGCTCATGCAGGGCAGGGGAAAGATCGAGGCGGACGAGGACGTGCTGGGCGACGCCGTCGCCTTCGCCGGGGTCGCCAAGTTCCCCGCCCGGGTGAAGTGCGCGCTACTGGCGTGGATGGCCTACAAGGACGCGGTCGTGAGGAGCACCAAATGAGCAAGGCTGTAGAGACCCCCACCACGGCGTACGACGGCGACGCCACCCATGACGAGGTCATGGAGGCGCTCAAGGACGTCGTGGACCCCGAGCTCGGCATCAACGTCGTCGACCTGGGCCTGATCTACGGGCTCCACCTGGACGCCGCCGAGGGCGCCGAGGGCGGCGAGGGGGTCGCCCTGCCGGTCGCCACCATCGACATGACGCTGACCAGCGCGGCCTGCCCGCTCACCGACGTCATCGAGGACCAGGCGCACTCGGCCCTGGAGGGCATGGTCTCCGACGTCAAGATCAACTGGGTGTGGCTCCCGCCGTGGGGCCCGGACAAGATCAGCGACGAGGGGCGCGAGCAGCTCCGGATGCTGGGTTTCAACGTCTGAGCGGCGCTTCGCGGCACGGCTCGCACCCCCTCGGTTCGGGCTGTGGCCAATTGTGTGAGAGGATTTCCGAGGCCGGGAAGAAAAGCCCGGCCTCGGAGTGTTGACTCCAACCGACGGACAAGCGGACGGCCCATGCCGGACGCCCCGACCGAACTCGGCACTGCGAACGCCGGGTATGCTTGATCGTGGTTTGACTGCGTGCGGGTAAGCTAGACCCGCCCCGTGCGGTGCGCCTCGACTTGCACCGCACTACCGCCCTTCATGTGGGCGTTGATCCAGCGCGGCCTCAGGCCGTGCGTTCCAGGCTCGTCCTTTCGCAGAAGTGACGTGCCCCGTTCTTCTATCGAAAGGCACGAGTCTTCGTGACCATGCTTGACGCTGTTCTGCCCGAAATCACCGACATCGCCGAGATCTCCCAGGCCCCCGCAGGTCCGTCCGAGTTCACCCTCCTCGGTCTGCCGAAGCCGCTGGTGACCGGTCTCTCCCGTGCGGGCATCGACAGTCCCTTCCCCATCCAGCGGGCCACGATCCCTGACATTCTCGCCGGTCACGACGTTCTCGGCCGTGGCCAGACCGGCTCCGGCAAGACGCTCGCCTTCGGTCTGCCCATGATGTCCCGCATCGCCGGCGCCAAGGCCCGTCCCGGCCACCCCCTCGCCGTCGTCCTGGTGCCGACCCGCGAGCTCGCCATGCAGGTGACCGACGCCCTCGAGCCGCTCGGCCGCGGCCTGTCGCTGCGGATGAAGACCGTTGTCGGCGGCATGTCCATGGGCCGCCAGATCGAGGCGCTGCGCCGCGGCGTCGAGGTCATCGTCGCCACGCCGGGCCGCCTCACCGACCTCATGCAGCAGGGTGAGTGCATGCTGGACGAGGTCCAGGTGACGATCCTCGACGAGGCCGACCACATGTGCGACCTCGGCTTCTTCCCGGTCGTCAGCGCGATCCTGCAGCAGACCCCGGCCGACAGCCAGCGCCTGCTGTTCTCCGCCACCCTCGACGGCGACGTCGACAAGCTGGTCCGCCGCTTCCTCACCAACCCGGTGACCCACTCCATGGCTCCGGCCGCCTCCTCGGTCGACACCATGGAGCACCACGTGCTGGAGGTGCACCGCGACGACAAGTTCCCGGTGACCGCCGAGATCGCGAACCGCGAGGGCCGGACCATCATCTTCGTGCGCACCCAGCACGGGGTCGACCGGCTGTGCAAGCAGCTCGCCCAGGTCGGCATCCGTGCCGGCGGCCTGCACGGCGGCAAGCGCCAGAACCAGCGCACCCGCATCCTGGCCGAGTTCAAGGAAGGCGCGATCAACGTCCTGGTCTGCACGGACGTCGCGGCCCGAGGCATCCACGTCGACAACATCAGCCTCGTGCTGCACGTCGACCCGCCCCAGGACCACAAGAGCTACCTGCACCGCGGTGGCCGTACCGCCCGCGCCGGGGAGAAGGGCACCGTCATGACGCTGGTGCTCCCCAACGAGCGCCGCTCCACCGACGCGATGACCCGCCGCGCGGGCATCAAGCCGTTCCGCATCAAGGCCACCCCGGGCCACCCGCGCCTGGGAGAGGTCGCCGGCGCGCGGATGCCCAGCGGCGAGCCGATCCCGGTCTGGGAGCCTTCGGCGCCGGCCGCCAAGCAGCGTCAGGGGCGCGGTGGCTTCGGTGGCAACGGTGGTGGGCGTGGCCCGCGCCGCTTCCGCTCCGACCGTCCCGCCCACGGCGGCGAGGGCCAGCAGTCCCGCGAGCGTTCCTTCGGTGACGACAGCCGTGGCGCCTCCGGCGGCGGCCAGTACCGCTCCGAGCGCCCCGCCGGTGGCGGTTACCGTTCTGAGCGTCCCTCGGGCGGCGGTTTCCGTTCCGAGCGTCCCGCCGGTGGCTACCGCGGTGGCGAGCGGCGCGAGCCGTTCCGCGCCGACCGTTCGGCTCCGGCCGGCGGTCACCGTTCCGAGCGTCCGGCCGGCGAGCGCGAGTCGTTCCGCGGCGAGCGCCAGGGCGGCTTCCGCGGCGGGGAGTTCCGCGCCGACGGTCGCGGCTCCTCCTCGCGCGGCCGCTACGGGCGCTGATCATCAAGTAGGACCCGAGGGTTCCACCGCGAGCCCCTGAAGGGCCGGTACGACATCCGTCGTACCGGCCCTTCTGCTGTGCTGGGCGGGGGCAGCCGCTGGATCCTGTGCGGGAAGGGCGACGGGCACGTCTTCGCGGCGAGCATGGGCTTCGAACGCACCGAGGTACGGGGCATCCGGCGCCGCTCGTCACCCTGACCAGGCCCTGAAAGAGCTCGCGGCCCCGACCCGAAGGCCCCTCAGGGGGCCTCGGAGGGCGGGGGAGCGGTGCTGGCCCTGGGGGTGAGGCGGGCGATCTCGTCCTCGTACGGGCCCGCCTCCTCCCCGGCCTCCCCGGTGACGAGGGCGAGGAGCCTGCGGGCGGCGTGGGCGCCGTAGGCGGAGATGTCACGGCTCAGGGCGGTGAGCGGCGGGCGGACGACGCGGGAGAGGGGGGAGTCGTCCCAGGCGACGATGGACAGGTCGCCGGGGATGTCCAGGCGCAGGTCCTGGGCGGCCGACAGCCCGGCGACGGCCATGATGTCGTTGTCGTAGACGATCGCGGTGGGCCGGTCGGCGGAGCTGAGCAGTCGCCGGGTGGCGCGGGCGCCCTCCTCGCCGGTGTAGTCGGTGTGCACGGTCACGTGCTCGGCGACGCCTTCGCAGGCCTGGGCGAAGGCACGGTCGCGCAGCACGGTGTGGAGCAGGCGTGGCAGCCCGGCGACCCTCGCGATCCTGCGGTGGCCGAGCGCGGCGAGGTAGCGCACCGTCTCGCGGACGGCGCCGTCGTCGTCGGACCAGACGGAGACCAGCGACCCGGACCCCGACGGATGGCCGACCACCACGGCAGGCAGGTCCAGTGCCTCGAACTCGGGGATCCGCGGGTCGTCCACGTGCAGGTCGACCAGGATGGCTCCGTCGACGCGGCCCTCCGCCCACCAGCGGCGGTAGACCGAGACCTCCTGCCTGTGGTCGGCGACCACCTGCAGCGTGAGCGCGTACGAGCGGGCGGACAGCTCGCTCTCGATGCCGCTGATCAGCTCCAGCGTTCCAAGCGAGAGGGCTGCCGGGTTTACCCGGCAGGTGGGTCGCCTCCCTGTTGCCGTTTCCGTGGTTGAAACGGTCAGGGCCTGGCCGTCGCCTACCTCGACCGGGGGAGGCGAGAAGCCGCTCCCTTCGGGGAGCGGAGGAGTCACGAAGAAGGGTTCCATGCCGAGGGCGCGGGCCGGGCGGCACAGGACCAGGCCCACGGTGTTGGCCCGCGCGCCGTTCAGGGCGCGGGCCGCGCTGTTGGGGCGCCAGCCGATCTCCTCGGCGATCGCCAGGATCCTGGCACGGGTGCTCTCCGAGACGCCGGGCTGCCCGTTGAGGGCGTACGAGACCGCCCCCTTGGAGACCCCTGCCTGTCTGGCGACATCCGTGATCGTCGGTCTTCTCATGTCCACTCTCCCCGATCGGGGTGATTGTAACTGAACCGGTCCAGTCACCTATTGACAGTGCCGACACATTGACTTTACGGTCGCGTTACTTATCCGGTTCAGCCAGCGCATGCGGTCGCGTCTAGATCGGTTGGGAGCGCTCCCATGCTGGAGAGGAGACTGTCGATGCGGATTCGACGAAGGTTCGCGATCCTCGGGATGGCGGCCTGCATGGTCGCGACCGGGTGCACCGGAGGGTCCACGACGCCGTCCGCCCCGAGCGCGGCGCCGCAGGGTTCCGGCGCCGCGGCCCCGTCCGGCGGCGCGGGTGGTGCGGGCGGCGCGGACGCCGCGTTCCCCCGCAACGAGACCCTGTACACCAGTGGCACCCAGTGGGGTCCCCCCGCGAACTGGAACCCGTTGCGGACCTGGGACTCGGCCGTCGGCACCAAGGGGCTCATCTACGAGACCCTGTTCCTGTACGACCCCCAGACGGACGAGTTCACCCCCTGGCTGGCCGAGAGCGGCACCTGGACCGATGACAAGACCTACGACCTCAAGCTCAGGCAGGGGGTCACCTGGGCCGACGGCAAGCCCTTCACCGCCGACGACGTGGTCTTCACGGTCGAGCTCGGCAAGATGAAGACCATCCCCTACGCCAACCTGTGGGACTGGCTGGAGAAGGTCGAGGCGGTCGACCAGAGCACGGTCAGGTTCACCTTCTCCAAGGCCAACTACCAGCAGTGGGCCAACTGGGTCTACGGCAACGCGATCGTCCCCAAGCACATCTGGGAGGGCCTCTCCGAGGAGGAGGTGCTGAACGGCGTCAACGAGAAGCCGGTCGGCACCGGGCCGTACGCCTATCACAGCCACGACCAGGACCGGATGGCCCTGGTCAAGCGCGACGGCTGGTGGGCCACCGCCGCGCTGGGCAAGGACGTCAAGCCCAAGTACATCGTCGACATCGTCAACTCCAGCAACGAGGTCGCGATGGGCCTGCTGCTGCAGAAGGGCCTGGACCTCAGCAACAACTTCCTGCCCGGCGTGGCCAACCTGGTCAAGGGCAACTTCGGCATCAAGACCTACTATCCGGAGCCGCCCTACATGCTCTCGGCCAACACCGCCTTCCTGGTGCCCAACACCAAGAAGAAGCCGTTGGACGACCCCGCCTTCCGCAAGGCGATCGCCAACTCCGTCGACACCAAGAAGATCGTCGAGGGTGTCTACGGCAACCTGGTCAAGGCGGCCGGCCCCACCGGGCTGCTGCCCCAGTGGGACAAGTACGTCGACCAGGCCGTGGTGAGCGAGAAGGGCTTCTCCTTCGACACGAAGAAGGCGAAGAAGCTGCTGGCCGACGCCGGATACAAGGACGGTGACGGCGACGGGTTCGTGGAGAACAAGGACGGCTCCAAGGTCTCGCTGAAGGTCATCGTCCCGGCGGGGTGGACCGACTGGATGGAGGCGAGCCGGGTGATCGCCGAGGGCGCCAAGGCGGCCGGGATCGACCTCACCCCCGAGTTCCCCGACTACAACGCGCTCGTCGACCAGCGCACGTCCGGCAAGTTCGACCTGCTGCTCAACAACGAGCGGCAGCTGTCCAACACCCCCTGGATGTACTACGACTACATGTTCCGGCTGCCGATCAACAAGCAGCAGAACACCGTCAACTTCGGCCGCTACGAGAACAAGAAGGTCTGGGACCTGGTCCAGGATCTCGACGGCAAGAAGGCCGACGACCTTGAGGGCATGAAGCAGGTCGCCTCGGAGATCCAGAAGATCCAGCTGGACGATCTGCCGGTGATCCCGCTCTGGTACAACGGCCTGTGGGCGCAGACCAGCAACGCGGTCTGGACCAACTGGCCCTCCTCCGACGCCGCGACGCCCAAGAGCCCGCCGACCATGTGGCGCAACTGGCTTGAGCTGGGCGGGGTGCTCACCCTGACCGAGCTGAAGCCCGCCGGAGGCTGATCCCCGCGATCCTCGCCCCCTCCCCACGCCGCCCGGCCGCCCGGCCGGACGCGCCGCCCGGTCTCCGGGCGGGACGACCGGCCGCCCGGTTCCGTGGCCGCGCGGGGAGGGGCCCATCTCGCCGATTCTGGAGGATCGCGTGCGACGCTATTTCGGCCGGAAGCTGCTCGTGTACGGGCTCACCTTCCTCGTGGCCGTCACGATCAACTGGATGATCCCGCGCTTCATGCCTGGCGACCCGGTCCAGAGCATGCTGGCCAGGGCGAACGTGTCACAGCCCGCCGCCGTGGAGGCGATGCGGGCCCACTACACGAACCTGTTCGGGCTCGACCTGCCGCTCTGGGAGCAGTACGCCAACTTCTGGGCGGCGCTCTTCCGGGGCGACCTGGGGACCAGTATCTGGCTGTTCCCCACCCCGGTGACCGACGTCATCGTGCGGGCGGTGCCGTACACGCTGGCGTTGCTCATCCCCTCCATCCTGCTCAGCTGGTGGGCGGGCAACAGGTTCGGCGCCTTCGCGGCCAGGCGCAAGTGGCTGGACAACACGGCCCTGCCGATCGGGTACGTGCTCACCGCCACGCCCTACATGTGGCTCGCCATCCTGATGGCCTGGGGACTGGGCATCGTGGCCGGGATCTTCCCCGTCTCCGGCGGCTACAGCTTCTCCATGCGGCCCAACTGGTCGTGGGAGTTTCTCGGGAGCCTGGCGCTGCACTGGTTCCTGCCGTTCGTCTCGCTCTTCCTCGTCGCGTTCGGCGGCTGGGCGATCGGGATGCGCAACATGATCATCTATGAGCTGGAGGCCGACTACTCCACCTACCTGTCCTCCCTCGGAGCGTCCCAGCGGCTCATCCGGCGCTACGCGTTCAGGAACGCGGTCCTGCCGCAGATCACCGGCCTGGCGCTGCAGCTCGGCGTGCTCGTGGCCGGGGCACTCGTCACCGAGATCGTCTTCTCCTATCCGGGACTGGGGCACCTCATCCTCAAGGCGATCCAGAACCAGGACTTCTTCCTGCTGCAGGGGACCTTCCTGTTCATCGTCGTGGGAGTGCTGATCGCCAACTTCATCATCGACATCGTCTACGTCCTGGTCGACCCGCGTACCAGGACCGGGATGGGAGGGGAGGCCGCGTGACCGCCGTGCCCGCGGACCCGCGCCAGGAGGGGAAGGCCGTCGTGACGGTCGTGCCCGCCAGGCGCCGCGAGGGTCTGTACTTCGCGATGCGCAACGGAAAACTGCTGGCGGGGCTCGCCGTGCTGGTCCCGCTGCTCGTCCTGGCCGTGGCCGCCCCCGTGATCGTCGGGGGCGACCCCAACGCCTACGTCGCCGCCCCCGCCTCGCCGCCCTCGGCCGAGCACTGGTTCGGCACCACCATGTTCGGCCAGGACATCTTCGCCCAGTTCGTCTACGGCCTCAGTCTCACCTTCCAGGTGGGGGTGCTCGGCGGCGGGCTGGCCGCGATCATCGGCATGGCGGTCGGCTTCACCGCCGGATACCGGGGCGGGCTGGTCGACGAGGTGCTGAACATGATCACCAACATCGTCCTGGTCCTGCCCGCGCTGGCGGTGCTGCTGATCGTCAACGCCTACCTCGGTGTCCGCAGCGTCGGCGTGCAGGCGCTCTTCATCGGGCTCACCTCCTGGCCCTGGGCGGCGAGGGCGATCAGGGCCCAGACCTTCTCGCTGCGTTCACGTGACTTCGTGGACCTGGCCAGGCTCAGCGGCGTGCGCACCTGGAAGATCATCGCCAGGGAGATCGCGCCCAACATGAGCTCCTACCTCTTCATGACCTTCATCCTGCTGTTCGGCGGGTCGATCCTGATCGCCGCCTCGCTCGACTTCATCGGGCTCGGTCCGAGCGAGGGCGTCTCGCTCGGCCTGATGCTCAACAACGCGGCTCGCTGGAGCGCCCTTCACCTGGGCATGTGGTGGTGGTTCATTCCGCCGGGGGCCGGGATCACCGCCATCGTCGGAGCCCTCTACGTGATGAACGTCGGTCTCGACGAGGTGTTCAACCCGAAACTGCGGGAGCTGTAGATGACTCTGCGTGTGAACGACCTGCGGGTCCACTACAGGACTCTGCGCGGCGAGGTGAAGGCGCTCGACGGCGTCAGCTTCGACGTCGGCGACGGTGAGATCCTCGGCCTGGCGGGTGAGTCCGGCTGCGGCAAGACGACCCTCGGCAAGAGCCTCATCAGGATGGACGGGCGGATGCGGCTGGCCGGGGGCGGAGCCGAGCTGGACGGCGAGGAGCTGCCGATCGGCGACGACCGCCGGATGAACCCCTTCCGCTTCAGCCGGGTCTCCCTCATCCCGCAGTACTCCATGAGCGCGCTGAACCCCACCAGGAAGATCGGCCGGATGGTCACCGAGCTGCTCGCCTCCCGGGGGGAGCGCCTCGACGTCGCCGAGCTGGAGCGACGCCTCGACCTGGTCGAGCTGCCCCGCGACGTCCTGGATCGCTACCCGATCGAGCTGTCGGGCGGGATGAAACAGCGGATGGTGATGGTCGTGTCCACCCTGCTCGACCCGTCCCTGCTCATCGCCGACGAGATCACCTCCGCGCTCGACGTGTCGACCCAGAAGGCCGTGGCCAGGACCCTGGTGGAGTTCAGGGACCGGGGCTTCGTGCGCAGCATGATCTTCATCACCCACGACATCTCGCTCACCTACCAGATCGCCGACACGATCATGGTCATGTACGCGGGAAGGCTGGCCGAGAAGGCGCCGGCGGGCGTGATCGTCGGCGAGCCGCGCCACCCGTACACCCGGATGCTGATCTCCTCGCTGCCGGAGGTCGGTGTCCGCCACGCCGAGCGCAGGCTGTCGGGCATCCCCGGCAGACCGCCCTCGCTGCTCGACCCGCCCTCGGGCTGCCGCTTCAGGGACCGCTGCCCGCTCGCCTTCGAGCGGTGCGCGGAGGACCCTCCGCCGGTCGAGGTCACCCCCGGCCATCACGTCGCCTGCTGGAAGGCCTGACTCGAAGGATTCGGACGATGTTGAGCCTCGAAGGGGTCACCAAGACCTACCGGGTGGGTGCCTTCGGCACCGCGACCCTCACCGCCGTGGACGACGTGAGTCTCGACCTGGCACCGGGGGAGGTGGTCTCCCTCATCGGTGAGAGCGGAAGCGGCAAGACGACCCTCGGCAAGACCGTACTCGGGCTGGTCCGCCCCACGAAGGGCCGGATCACCCTCGACGGCGCGCAGGCCAGGCCGGGCAAGGCCTACTACCGGCACGTGCAGGGGGTGTTCCAGGATCCGTTCAGCTGCTACAACCCGGTCTTCAAGGCCGACCGGGTGCTCCAGATGATCAGGAACGAGTACTTCCCCGGCGTCGCCGACTCCGAGTGGGCCGGCAGGATCGACACCTCGCTCAAGGACGTCGGCCTCGACCCCGGACAGATCCTGGGCCGCTATCCGCACCAGCTCAGCGGCGGCCAGCTGCAGCGCCTGCTGATCGCCAGAGCGCTCCTGCTCGACCTCAGATACCTCGTCGCCGACGAGATCACCAGCATGCTCGACGCGTCCACCAGGATCGACGTCCTCAACCTGCTCGCCGACCTGAAGTCGCGCGGCCTCGGGGTGCTGTTCGTCACCCACGACCTGTCGCTGGGCAACTACATCAGCGAGCGGGCCGTGGTCCTGTACCGGGGACAGGTGGTCGAGTCCGGCCCCACCGACCTGGTGTTCGGCAATCCCCTCCACCCGTACACGATCAGGTTGCTGTCGTCGGTGCCGAGACTCACCGCCCGGTGGGACGGCGAACCCGCCACCGCCCCCGCGGGGGACACAGGAGGGGGACCCTCCACGCTGGTGGAGGCCGAACCCGGTCACCTCGTCCGGCGGGGCGAGGGCACATCCACGGCATCCGCGGGAGCGTGAGTTGAGGGCACTACACGACGGCTGGACCCTTCACCAGGTGGGCGGGAGCCTCTCGCGCGTCCCGGCCACGGTGCCGGGGTGCGTGCACACCGACCTGCTGGCGGCCGGGCTCGCCGAGGACCCGTACCTGGACGACAACGAGAGTCGGCTGACCTGGATAGGCGACTCCGTCTGGGACTACGAGACGGTCTTCGCCTGGCAGGCCGACGGGCACGACCGTACCGACCTGGTCTGCGAGGGCCTCGACACCGTCGCCACGATCGAGCTCAACGGCGTGGAGGTCGCCCGCGTCGCCAACCAGCACCGCTCCTACCGCTTCGCGGTGCGGGAGCTTTTGCGCGAGGGCGAGAACTCGCTGCGGGTGCGCTTCGCCTCTCCGGTGGAGTACGCCGAGGCGCGCAGGGCCGAGCTGGGCGACCGGCCGGGCGCCTACGAGGCGCCCTACCAGTTCATCCGCAAGATGGCCTGCAACTTCGGCTGGGACTGGGGGCCGGCCGTCGTCACCTCCGGCATCTGGCGCCCCATCGGCCTGGAGAGCTGGAGCGTGGCCAGGCTCGCGTCGGTGCGTCCGCTGGTGAGCGGGGACGGACGGGTCGAGGTGCACGTCACGGTCGAGCGCGCCGACGACATGTCGGCCGCGCCCCTCACGCTGACCGCGGAGGTGGCCGGGATCCCGGTGGAGGCGGTGCTGGCCCCCGGCGAGTGCGAGGCGGTGCTGGCGCTGCGGGTGCCCGACCCCCGGCTGTGGTGGCCGCGCGGTTACGGCGGTCAGGACCGCTACGAGCTGGCCGTACGCCTGTCCGAGCGGACCGGCGAGGCGCTGGGGGAGCCGTGGACGCGGCGGATCGGCTTTCGCGACGTCCGCCTCGACCGTACGGACGAGGCCTTCACCGTGGTCGTGAACGGCGTGCCGGTCTTCGTGCGCGGCGCCAACTGGATCCCCGACGACTGCTTCCCCGCCAGGGTGACCCGCGAGCGGCTGGCCGAGCGTTTCGGCCAGGCCGCCGACGCGAACGTCAACCTGCTGCGCGTCTGGGGCGGCGGCCTGTACGAGAGCGAGGACTTCTACGACCTGGCCGACGAGCTCGGCATGCTGGTGTGGCAGGACTTCCCGTTCGCCTGCGCGGCCTATCCGGAGGAGGAGCCGTTCGCCGCGGAGGTGGAGGCCGAGGCGCGCGAGAACGTCACCCGGCTGTCCTGGCGCCCCTCGCTGGTGCTGTGGTGCGGCAACAACGAGAACATCGAGGGCCACGCCGACTGGGGCTGGCAGGACAGACTGGAGGGACGCACCTGGGGGGCGGGCTTCTACTACGAGCTGCTGCCCGCCCTGGTGGCCGAGCTGGATCCCACCCGCCCCTACTGGCCGGGCAGCCCCTACTCGGGGCGCCCCGACCTGGCGCCCAACGACCCCTCGCGCGGCACCATACACATCTGGGACGTGTGGAACCGCGAGGACTACACCCGCTACGGCGCCTACCGCCCCCGCTTCGTCGCCGAGTTCGGCTTCCAGGGCCCGCCCGTCCACACCACCCTGCGCGACGCCGTCAGCGGCGAACTCACCCCCGACGCGCCCCTGGTCCTGCACCACCAGAAGGCGCACGAGGGCAACGCCAAGCTGCTGCGCGGTCTCGGCGACCACCTGCCCGCCCCACGGACCTACGACGACTGGCACTACCTGACCCAGCTCAACCAGGCCAGGGCCATCACCTTCGGTATCGAGCGTTTCCGCTCCCTGGCGCCCTACTGCGCGGGCACGATCGTCTGGCAGCTCAACGACTGCTGGCCGGTCACCTCCTGGTCGGCCGTCGACGGGCGCGGACGGCGCAAGCCGCTGTGGTACGCGCTGCGCCGCGTCTACGCCGACCGCCTGCTCACCGTCCAGGACGGCGCGGTGGCCGTGGTCAACGACGGCCCCGAGCCCTGGACGGGCGAGCTGGAGCTCCAGCGGCTCGCCCTGGACGGGGAGCCGCTGGCCACGGAGAGCGTTCAGGTCAAGGTGGCGCCCCGCTCGGTGGCGAGGATCTCGCTCCCGGACCCGGTGGCCGTCCCCCGGGACCCGTCGGCCGAGCTGCTGTCCGTACGGCTGGACGGGCACCGCGCGCTCCGCTTCTTCGCCGAGGATCCACAGGTCGCCTTCCCCGCCGCCGTCTACGACACCGAGGTGACCCCCGCGGAGGGCGGCGGCCTGGACGTCACCGTCACCGCCCGCACCCTCCTGCGCGACCTCGCCCTCTTCCCCGACCGCCTCGATCCGGCCTCCTCGGTCGACGACATGCTGATCACCCTGCTTCCCGGCGAGAGCGTCACCCTGCACGTCACCGGCTCGCCCGACCCCGCCGCCCTCGTCACCCGCCCGGTATTGCGCTGCGTCAACGACTGAGCGCGGGCGGCGCGTGTCCCAGAGAGTGGACCTGCGCGCGGCGGGGCCGGTGGCCCATTAGGCTTGACGGGCACATCCGACGATTCCGAGAGTGATCATGAAGACCTTCGAAGAGCTGTACGCCGAGCTGTCCGACAAGGCGCGCACCCGGCCCGAGGGCTCGGGCACCGTGGCCGCGCTGGACGCCGGGGTCCATGCCATCGGAAAGAAGGTCGTGGAGGAGGCCGCCGAGAGCTGGATGGCGGCCGAGCACGAGTCGAACGAGCGGGCGGCCGAGGAGATCTCCCAGCTCCTCTACCACGTGCAGGTCCTCATGATCGCCAAGGGGATCGGGCTGGACGAGGTCTACAAGCATCTGTGAGCCGGTGCGCCCGGCTCCCGGTCTCGTAGGCAATCTCGTCCACACGTAAGGAAATCCCGCCATGCTGCGTCTCGCCGTACCCAACAAGGGCGCCCTCACCGAGGGTGCCCAGACGATCCTCAAGGAAGCCGGATACCGCGTCCGCAAGGACAGCAAGGAGCTCGTGGTCGCCGACCCCGAGAACTCCTGCGAGCTGTTCTTCCTGCGGCCCAAGGACATCGCCGTCTACGTCGGCGAGGGCACCTTGGACGCCGGGATCACCGGCCGCGACATGCTCCACGACTCCGGGGCGCGGGTCGAGGAGATCATCCCGCTGGGCTTCGGCCGTTCCACCTTCCGCTTCGCCGCCAACCCCGGTGACTTCGACGCCGTCGCCGATCTCAAGGGCAGGCGCATCGCCACCGCCTACGCGGGCCTGCTGGAGGCATACCTCGCCGAGCAGGGCGTCGAGGCCCGGGTGATCAAGCTGGACGGTGCGGTCGAGACCGCGATCCGGCTGGGCGTGGCCGACGCCGTGGCCGACGTCGTGGAGACGGGCACCACGCTGCGCAACATCGGCCTGGAGGTGTTCGGCGAGCCGATCACCCGCTCAGAGGGCGTGCTGATCAAGGGGGTCGGCACCGAGGAGAGCGCGGGCCTGCGGCAGCTCATCCGCCGCCTGCAGGGCGTGCTGGTGGCGCGCGACTACGTGATGATGGACTACGACATCCGCGCCGAGCGGATCGAGGAGGCCATCGCCCTCACCCCGGGCATGGAGGGGCCGACGGTCTCCCCGCTGCACCGGGAGGGCTGGGTCGCGGTCCGGGCCATGGTCCCGCGCAAGGGACACCAGCAGATCATGGACCAGCTCTGGGAGATGGGTGCCAAGGCCATCCTGGTGACCGCCATCTTCGCCTGCCGTCTCTGACCCGTCGTCCGTGATCTTCCCCGCCACGGGGACGCCCACCCCGTGGCGGTGTCGGTGTACCTGACAAAAACCGCATCGAGGCGGTCGAGCGGGCCCGCACCCAGGGCCGGCTCTGAGCGGGGTTCACGAGGAGAGCGCCGCGGCCTCCTCGGCCTCGATCCGCTCGTTCCACTCGCGCTTGGAGGAGCGCCACGCCTCGTCGTCACGGCCCAGGCGCCAGTAGCCCGAGATGGAGAGTCTCGCCAGCGGGATGCCGCGCTCGGTGCGCAGGTGGCGCCTGAGGTCGCGGACGGAGCCCGCCTCTCCGTGGACGAAGGCGTGCACGTCCCCTTCGGGGAAGTCGAGTTCGCGGACCGCCCTGACCAGCCTCTCGCCGTACCGGGCGGAACCCCGGTGCAGCCAGACGATCTTCACGTCACCGGGGGAGTCGATCCTCTGCTCCTCCTCGGGGCCCGCGACCTCGATGAAGGCCCAGGCGCGGGCGCCGGCGGGGAGGTTCTCCAGGGAGACGGCGATGGCGGGCAGCGCGCTCTCGTCCCCCGCGAACAGGTGCCAGTCCGCCTCGGGGTCGGGCGCGTACGCACCGCCGGGGCCGAAGAAGTGGACCTCCTCACCGGGCTGGACCCGCTCGGCCCACGGTCCGGCCAGGCCGACGTCGCCGTGGTGGACGAAGTCGAGCGTGAGCTCGCCCGCCTCGGCGTCCCAGCGGCGGACGGTGTAGGTGCGGGTGGTGGGCCACTGCTCGCGGGGCAGCTCGCGGACCGCCTCCATGTCGAACGGCCGGGGGTAGCTCACCCCGGCCGGGGCGAACAGCAGCTTGACGTAGTGGTCGGTGTAGCCGTCCGTGCGGAACCCGGAGAGCCCTTCGCCGCCGACCACGACCCGGATCATGTGGGGAGTGAGCCGCTCGACCCGCCGGACCAGGCCGCTCGTCACCTTCCGCGTGCGGCGTTCGGCTTTCTCGTCTGCCATCTGTCACTCCGTGGGGATCTAAGTTAGGTGAACCTAACTCGTACCATATGTCACCGGAGCGTGGCGACGGCCTTCACCGCCCGGTCAACCTGTTCGGGGGTGGTGACGATCCCGGTGCCGAAGCGCAGGTGGACGTCCCGGTACGGGGTGGCGCTGGTGATGATCCTGTGCTCCCTGCGGAGCCTGCCCACCGCGGTGGGGGCGTCCACGCCGTCGATAGCGCAGCAGATCAGGCCGGCCGACAACTCGGGGGAGACCGGGGTGATCAGGCGTACGTTGGGCAGGGCCGCGAGCCCCGCCTTGAGCCGGGTGGCCTGTTCGGCGATCCTGGCCGCCACCCGTTCCTTGCCGATGGCCCGATGGAAGGCGAACGCCTCGTCCAGCGCCCAGCGGTGCTCGAAGCTGTGGTAGCCGCCGGGGGTGTGCAGGAGCCCGCCCGGACCGTACGGTTCGTCGCCCGTCCCCGGGTCGACGGTCACGTTGGAGAAGCTCGCGACCACCGGTAGCAGCGCGTCCCAGGCCCGCCCCTTTCCCCACAGGACGCCGGTGCCCCGGGGTCCGAACAGCCACTTGTGGGTGCCGCTGGCCAAGAAGTCGCAGCCCAGTTCCTCCACCCCGTCGGCCGTCGCGCCCAGGCCGTGCACCCCGTCCACGCACAACAGAGCCCGGTCCTCGGCGTCTCTGGAGCGGTTGGCCTCGGCGACCATGTCGGCGATCGCCCTGACCGGCATCCGCACCCCGGTGCCCGAGTGCACCCAGGTGATCGCCACCACCCGGGTCCTCGGTGTGAGCGCGGCCTTCAGCCGGGAGACGATCTCGTCGGCGGAGGCTTTGGCCGGATCGTCGTACAGGCGGACCCTGGCGACCTTGGCGCCGGTCCTCGCGGCGAGCAGCCGCAGGCTCTCGTGGGTTGCGAAGAAGTCGTGTTCGGTGGTGAGCACGTCCTGACCGGGGAGCAGGCGCATGCCGCTGTAGAGCAGGCCCAGGCCCATCGTGGTGCTGTCGGTGAGGGCGACGTCGGGTGCGTCGGCGCCCAGGTAGGCCGCGGCGGCCTCGCGCACCGCCCTCTCCCTGTTCTCGGCGTGCAGGTAGGCGTCGGTGTCGGTGTCGAGGCCGCGCCGGTGCTCCTCGATCGCCCGCCGCACCTGGGCCGGGTGGGCGGCGAGGACGTAGGCGGCGAACTGGGCGTAGGAGGGGTCGAGCGGGAACTGGGCACGCACCGACTCCCAGCTGGCGGGGTCGAACGACGGAGGCCGCGATGCGGCGGGGGCGGCGGGTTCTTCGCCTGGGGTGCATCCGGACAGTGCGGCCCCGGCTCCGGCCAGGAGGCCCGCGCCGAGCAGCCCTCGCCGCCCGACCCGAGGTCCGCGCTCGCCCATCTGGCACCCCTAGCCGTCGTCCCGCCCTGTGCCCCTTCCTATCGTGATCATGCCCGTCTGCCAAGGGGGCGCGGTGCGATCGCGGCGAATATTCGGATCTACAATGTAAAGGCACCGGGCCGGATCGAAGAGATCGCACCGCCCGCGGACGCGACCTCCTCAGCTCTGCATGGCCGCGACCTGGCGAATCAGGTCGGAGACCCGGACGACGCCCATGCAGCGGCCCACCTCGTCGGTGACGACCAGGTCGTCGTAGACGCGCTCGGCGTCACGGCCGGCGACCTGCATGGCCGCTATGGCGGGGGTGGTCCTGGGAACCGTGCGGGCGGGGTCGGCCAGTCGTCCGGCGGCCTTCCTGCCGTGCAGGGCGTGGCCGAAGCGGCCGGCGATCGACAGCAGGAAGCGGCTGCGGTCGAGACTGCCCTTCGGGCGCTGGTACTCGTCGACGAGGATCACGCTGGTGATGGACGGCTCGCTGCCGAAGGCGTCGATCACGGCCTCGGAGGTGGCGTCGTAGGGGAGGGTCACCGCGGGCAGCAGGAACTCGTGGACGCGGGGCCCGAGGACTGCTCGGGAGGACTCCTGCTCGACGACCGGGAGCGGTACGTGCACCCGCCCCGACGGGCCGGGGACCAGCAGGGGCCCCTGGGCCAGCCGCACCCCCCAGCCGCGGATCGCGGAGAGCTGCGCCTCGTCCCTCACCCCCGGGGCCAGCACGTGCGCCCCCGTCCCCCGCGCGAGCCTCGCCAGGCCTTCGCCGATCGCGGCGCGGCGCGGGTCGTGGGCAACCTGGGCGATCAGGTCCGGTGAGATCACCGCCAGGTAGGGCGCCGCGTCGGCGACCAGGTCCAGCGGGACGTGCCCGGTGCCCAGGTCACCGACCGCGATGAGGTAGCCGATGGCGCGCAGGCCGTCCAGCCCGGTGAGCAGGGAGCGGCGCTCGAACTGGGCGAAGTCACCTCGCACGGTGAGGATCACCTCGCGGGGTCGCCGGCCTGAGGCGCGCAGGGCCTCGTGGAGCGGCGCGAGCGCGGCCGAGCCGCCGATCACCGCGGCCGCCGGCAGGGTGAGCACCAGGGGGAGCAGGATCTCGCTCGCGGCGACGTCGCGCACCGTCTGGACGGTGGAGGATATGTTTCCGCGGTTTCCGCCGTCGGCCTGGAAGGCGATGACGCCCCCGGTGTCGAGATCGACGACGGGCGTGACACCCGTGCCTGCCGCGGAGGACTGCGGGACGGCTCGCGCTCTGGTTGTCACGTTTCGAGCATGGGACATCCTTTGACGGCGCAAAAGTGACGCACTGTGATGTTCACCGACTTTTCGCCGTTCGTTGGACTTGACCGGGGAGATCGTGTGGTCGGCGAGGTCGGCCGGTAGTGTCGCGTTCCATGACGTCGCGACCGGCCAAGGGGGGAGGCCGCTGGGTCTCCGTGGCGCCCGAACGCCTGAACCGCTGGATCGACGGCTTCGTCGACCGGCACGGTCCGCCGAGTGTGACGGTCTCGGCCTCCGTCGTACGCCTCGAAGGCGCGGACGGCGCGGTCGCCGAGTGCCAGGTGCCGTTCCCTCCGCTCACCGGCGCCGGGGGTGGCCCGATCGCGCGCCTGGTCACCCACGTGCGCACCGAGCGCAGGATCGGCGTGCTGCTCGTACGGCTGGGCGGCCACGCGGCGGGCATCTTCCAGGGCGAGGAACTGCTCTCCTCCAAGGTCGGCTCACGGCAGGTCCACGGGCGCAGCGCGGCGGGTGGCTGGTCACAGCGGCGCTTCGCCCGGCGCAGGGAGAAGCAGGTGGACCAGGCGCACGAGGCGGCGGCGGAGGTGGCGCTGCGCGTCCTCGGCCCGCACGTGGGCGAGCTGGAGGCCGTCGTGCTGGGCGGGGACCGGCGCGCGGTGGACGCGCTGCGGCCCGACCGCAGGCTCGCCCCGGTCTTCGCGCTGGAGACCGAGCCCTTTCTGACGGTCCCCGATCCTCGGCTGGTGATCCTCAAGGACACCCCCGCCCAGTTCCGCGCGGTACGCATCAGGGTGAGCGACCCACTGTGACCGGGGCCGGCGTGGCCGGGCGTGCGGTGAGGTGGGTGCGGTGAGCGGCTCCCGCGTGAGCGGGCGTCGCGTGGAGGGACACTACGGGCCCCGTGGGGCGGGTGTGGTGACGGGGGCCGGTGTGAGCCGGTCCCGCTGGAGCCGGGGCTCGGGTAATCGTGGAGAAGCCAACCGGTGTCGCGCCGTACACTGATCGGTATGCGCACTCCCGATTGACCGTCGTCCCCATGAAGGCGAGACGGCCGAGCCGAGAGCCGGGAGACACAGGGCGCGGCGGGTTCGGCCACAGTGATGTGAGCCTGTGTATTTCCTGCTGGGAGTGTTCTCCAACCATGATCGTAGCTTCTGACATCGAATTGCGGGCCGGGGCCCGGTTGCTCATCGAGGGTGCGTCCTTCCGGGTGAACCCCGGTGACAAGATCGGGCTCGTCGGCCGGAACGGGGCGGGGAAGACCACGCTGACCCGGGTCCTCGCCGGAGAGGGATCGCCCGCCTCGGGCGCGGTCACCATCAGCGGCGAGGTCGGCTACCTGCCGCAGGACCCTCGCACGGGTGATCTGCACATCCTCGCCCGCGACCGCATCCTGTCGGCGCGGGGACTCGATCAGGTGCTGCGTGAGCTGCGTGAGGCCGAGCTCGGCATGTCCTCGGCCGACGACCGCACGAGGGACCGCGCGGTCCGCGCCTACGGGCGCCTGGAGGACCGGCTGCACGTCCTGGGCGGATACGCCGCGGAGTCGGAGGCCGCTTCCATCGCCTCCAGCCTGGGGTTGCCCGACCGGGTGCTCGGCCAGCCGCTCGAGACCCTCTCCGGGGGGCAGCGCAGGCGGGTGGAACTGGCCAGGATCCTCTTCAGCGGGGCGGAGACTCTCCTGCTTGACGAGCCGACAAACCACCTGGATGCGGACTCAATCGGGTGGCTTCGTGATTTTTTACGATCTCACCAGGGCGGCTTGATCATTATCAGCCACGACGTCTCGCTTCTTGAAGCGACGGTAAACCGCGTCCTGCACCTCGACGCCAACCGTGCGGTGATCGACACCTACAACGTCGGCTGGAAGGCCTATCTGACCCAGCGCGAGACCGACGAGAAGCGCAGGAGGCGTGAGCGCGCCAACGCCGAGAAGCAGGCCTCGGCCCTGATGTCGCAGGCCGACAAGATGCGGGCCAAGGCCACCAAGGCGAAGGCCGCGCAGGACATGCAGCGCCGCGCCGAGCGTCTGCTGTCGGGCCTGGAGGTGGAGCGGCGCAGCGACAAGGTCGCCAAGCTGCGCTTCCCCCAGCCGGCCCCGTGCGGGCGCACCCCGATCATGGCGGAGGGGCTGTCGAAGTCGTACGGCTCCCTGGAGGTCTTCACCGACGTCGACGCGGCCGTCGACAGGGGGAGCAGGGTCGTCATCCTGGGCCTGAACGGCGCGGGCAAGACCACTCTCCTGCGGATTCTCGGCGGCATCGAGGAGCCCGACACCGGCGCGGTCAAGCCCGGACACGGGCTCAAGCTGGGTTACTACGCGCAGGAGCACGAGACGATCGATCCCGAGCGCACCGTGCTGGAGAACATGCGCTCGGCCGGGGGAGAGCTCCCCGACGTGGAGCTGCGCAAGGTTCTGGGCTCGTTCCTGTTCACCGGAGACGACGTGGACAAGCCCGCGAGGGTGCTGTCGGGCGGGGAGAAGACGCGGCTGGCGCTGGCCACGCTGGTGTTGTCCGCGGCGAACGTCCTCCTCCTCGACGAGCCCACGAACAACCTCGATCCGGCGAGCAGAGAGCAGGTTCTTTCGGCGCTAACGTCCTATTCTGGGGCGATTGTGCTCGTCACGCATGATGAAGGTGCTGTAGAGGCTCTACGACCCGATAGGGTGATCTTGCTGCCTGACGGAGTTGAAGACGCGTGGAGCGACGAATTTTCCGATCTTGTGGCACTTGCCTGATCTTAATTTGAGCGGGTACGGATCTTTTCCCGTGGAGTAGGTAGCCGATCTCGCTGAAATGACTGATCATGGCGTGTGTAACGCTGCGGAAGTCTGGCACTACAGGAGGTACTCGTGGCCGAGACTCTCAAGAAGGGCACCCGGGTTACCGGGGCCGACCGTGAAAAACTGGCCTCCGATCTCAAGAAGCGCTACAGCGCGGGTGAGAGCATCCGCGCCCTGGCCGCTTCGACCGGTAGGTCGTACGGGTTCATCCACCGCATCCTGAGTGAGTCCGGTGTGACTCTGCGCGGGCGTGGTGGCGCCACCCGAGGCAAGTCCAAGCGCTGACCCCGCCTCGGAACGCGCGACCGCAGCCGCCGTCCCCCACGCTGACGCCGCCCCCGCCCGATCCTGTAGAACCTCATTCTGGGGAATCGATAGGCTCGGGCGAGGCGGATACCGAAGGCGGGAGAACAGGCGATGGCGGAAGCGATGTTCGGGGGGAGTGCGGAGGAGATCTCTCTCGAGGAGGTCGGTCTGCGCTGCGAGGTGGACGGCGAGATCGCGACGATCACGCTGGACCGTCCTGAGAAGCGAAACGCTCAGACGTTCGCTACCTGGTCGGCTCTGGCTCATATCGGTGACGGCCTGCCGCAGCAGGTGAGGGTCGTCGTGATCAGAGGTGAGGGGCCGTCCTTCTCCGCGGGGATCGATCTGAGGATGTTCACACCGGAGGGAGTTCCCGGGCAGGGGTCGTTCGCGTCCTCCGCGACACTCGACGAGGCTTCCTTCGCCGAGCGGGTGGCGTTGGCCCAACGGGGTTTCCTCTGGCTGAGGCGTCCCGACATCGTCTCCGTGGCGGCCGTTCACGGCCACGCGATCGGTGCGGGATTCCAGCTCGCGCTCGCCTGTGACCTGCGGGTCCTGGCGGACGACGCCAAACTGTGCATGAAGGAGCCCGCCCTCGGGCTGGTTCCCGACCTGACCGGCACCAAGCCGCTGGTCGACCTGGTGGGCCTGTCCAGGGCCATCGAGATCTGTCTGACCGCCCGCGTCGTGGGGGCGCGGGAGGCGGCCAGGATCGGCCTGGCGGAGCTGGTCGTCGCGCCCGGCGACCTGACACAGGCCGTGCGCGACCTGACCGACGCGCTGCTGGCGACCGACCGCGACGCCGCGACGGCGACCAAGCGGCTGCTTCAGGGTGCTTCGGGGCGCACGCTGGCCGAGCAGAGCGCGGCCGAGGCGCGCGAGCAGGCCAAGCGGGTCAAGGCGCTCTTCGGGTAGGCCGTCCCGTCCGCGGGGCGCTGACCGCGGCGTCCGTCCCACGAGGGTTCCCCGCCAGACCGGCGGTGCCCCTCTCGGGCCGAGGGTGCCCGCCTCGGGCCGACGGTGCTCGTCCTGGGGCCCGCGGCGCCTGTCCCGAACCTGTGGTGCCCGTCTTCGGCTCGCCGCGCCCGTCCCACGTCGGAGCGCCCGCCACAGGACGACGGTGTTCGCCCCGAGCTGACAGGGGAATGATCGCGCTTCTCCCGGTGCTCGCATCGGCAGAGGAGGCCGTATGGCGATGATGGGTGGGGGACTCGGTCCCCAGGCGATGTTCTCGTTCCGGCGTGACAGGTCGGTGACCAAGCAGCGTCTGGCGCCGGGCACGGTCAGACGCATCGCCCGCTACGCGCGACCCTTCTCGCGGCACATCTCCGCCTTCCTCGCGCTGGTGGTGGTCGGCTCGGTGATCGTGATCGCCAACCCGCTGCTGATGAAGGCGATCATCGACGACGGCATCATCCCCAAGCGCGAGGGGGTGGTGATCGCCCTCGCACTGGTCATCGCGGGCCTGGCGGTCGCCGACGGCGCGCTCACCCTGGCCCAGCGCTGGTTCTCCGCACGAATCGGCGAGGGCCTCATCTACAACCTGCGCACCGAGGTCTTCGACCACGTCCAGCGCATGCCCGTGGCCTTCTTCACCCGCACCCAGACCGGTGCCCTCGTCTCCCGGCTCAACACCGATGTCATCGGCGCCCAGCGCGCGCTGACCAGCACCCTGTCGTCGGTCGTGTCCAACGTGGTCATGCTGGTGCTGGTCCTCGGCGCGATGCTGGTGCTCTCATGGCAGATCACCGTCGTCGCCCTCGTGCTGCTACCGATCTTCATCTTCCCCGCGAAGTGGGTCGGCAGGAAGATGTCCGGGCTCACCCGCGAGCAGATGGAGCTCGACGCGGAGATGAGCACCATGATGACCGAGCGGTTCAACGTCGCCGGGGCCATGGTCGCCAAGCTGTACGGCCGCCCGGCCGACGAGGCCGCCGCCTTCGCGGGCAGGGCGGGGCGGGTGCGTGACGTCGGCGTCACCGTCGGCATGTACGGGACGGTCTTCCGCGTCGCGCTCGGCCTGGTCGCGGCGCTGGCCACCGCCCTGGTCTACGGCGTGGGAGGCGTGCTGGCCGTCTCCGACGTCTTCGAGATCGGCACCCTGGTGGCGCTCGCCGCCCTCCTGATGCGCCTGTACGGCCCCCTGACGAGCCTGTCGAACGTGCACGTGGACGTGATGACCGCGCTGGTGAGCTTCGACCGGGTCTTCGAGGTCCTCGACCTGAAGCCGATGATCGCCGAGAGTCCCGACGCCCGGCCCGTTCCCGGCGGCCCGGCCTCCGTGGAGTTCGACGGCGTCCGGTTCGGATACCCGTCGGCCTCGGAGGTGTCGCTCGCCTCGCTGGAGGCGGTGGCCCGCCCCGACACCGGGCCGGGTCAGGAGGTGCTGCGCGGAGTCACCTTCACCGCCCACCCCGGCGAGATGGTCGCCCTGGTCGGTCCCTCGGGCGCGGGAAAGACCACCATCACGGGTCTGGTCTCGCGCCTCTACGACGTCGGCGAGGGCGCGGTCCGCGTCAACGGCCTGGACGTGCGCGACGCCACCCTGGCCTCCCTGCACGACACCGTGGGGGTCGTCACGCAGGACGCCCACCTGTTCCACGACACCATCGGGGCCAACCTCCGCTACGCCAGGCCGGAGGCGACCGACAAGGAGATCTGGGACGCCCTGCGCGCCGCCCAGATATCCGACCTGGTCCTTGACCTCCCCGACGGCCTGGAGACCGTGGTCGGCGACCGTGGCCATCGGCTGTCCGGCGGTGAGAAGCAGCGGCTGGCCCTGGCGAGGCTGCTGCTCAAGGCGCCCAGCGTGGTCGTCCTCGACGAGGCCACCGCGCACCTCGACTCCGAGTCCGAGGCCGCGGTCCAGCAGGCGCTGAAGATCGCGCTGGCCGGACGCACCTCGCTGGTCATCGCCCACCGCCTGTCCACGATCCGTGAGGCCGACCAGATCCTGGTGGTCCAGGACGGCCAGGTGGTCGAGCGGGGCCGCCACGAGGAGCTTCTGGCCAGGGGAGCGGTCTACGCCGAGCTCTACCGGACCCAGTTCAGCCAGGCCTCCTGATGTCCGGCGGCGCGCCGCCGAGTGGATCTTCCGGTACAGATGGTGTTAGATCATAAGAACGTGGACGACCGGTTGAAACGCGATGACCTGACCGACGACGAGTGGGCACGGCTGACGCCGTTGCTGCCCGCTCACGCCCGGCGGGGAAACCGGTGGGCCGATCACCGCACGATCATCGACGGGGTGTTCTTCCGTAGCAGGACCGGCTGTCCCTGGCGCAAGCTGCCGGAGGCCTACGGCAACTGGAAGACCGTCTACAACCGGCACCGCCGGTGGTCGGTGGACGGCACCTGGGAGACGATCCTGGACACGCTGCGGACCGGCGGGGGGGCCTGCGAGGGTGTTCCAACGTCCGGCACCTGTTCCACGGCCGTCGCGGTCGCCGGGCGCCGGCCGGGGGACATCCGGCCCGGCGCGACATTCGAGATCCCGAACTGGTGACACGCGCCCCCAGGGACGTGCTGACCGGCCGGACGACGGCGACGGCAGCGACGGCAGCGACGGCAGGGTGCGGTCGTGCCCGGTCGGCGGCAGGAGAGGGCGCCGTCGGAGTTCGCACGACGCCTCCGGCCCACCCGGCCGGCGAGCCGAAGGCGTCCTCGATCAGGGTCGGCGTCAGGACGACGCGTAGCCCAGGCGGGTGAGCTCCTCACGGGCGACCTTGGACACCAGTTCGGCGTCCTGGCCGCGCAGGCGGGTGCGCCAGATACCGACCTTCGGCACGCTCCTGCCCAGCAGGGCGATCTTCGGGACCCGCGTCTCCAGGAAGTGGCAGAGCCCGTCGAGGGATTCGGCGGGGGAGGAGACCAAATCCTCGTAGCGCAGGGTGAGCAGCTGCTCTCGGGGCAGCTCCTGGTGGAGCGAGGCCGACAGCCGTACCGCGCTGCGCCAGCGCAGCGCGCACTTGCCCGCCGTGGGCATCGCCTTCCAGCGCTCGCGGTGCTCGCCGGAGTTGACGCCGAGGAAGGGGTTGGGAAACTCCGTCTCGTCGCTGAGCAGGGCCGGCTTGAACCACCTCAGGGACTCGGGGTCGGCCAGCATGTCGGCGGCCACGTCGCGGCCGTCCCTGATGAGCTGGACGAAGCGGGCGTCGGGGAAGGCCTGCAGCAGCACCGAGGCGCTGTAGAGCAGGTCGGGGCTCGCGTCTCCGAAGCGGACCACGGAACCCGGGGCCGCGCAGGGGCCCGCCCCGGTCACGCCGCCCGCCTCCCGGCAGGTGGGCGGGCACTCCCCGCAGGCGCCGGGGACGATCTGCCAGGACTCGGCCAGGGCGTCGCGGAGCACGCGGGTCGCGCCCATGCCCCGTCCCGCGATCGAGGGCCGCCGGGCGAAGGCGTAGACGACGTGCGCCACCGCCGCCCGCCCCATGGTGACGTGGAACCCGGGGGAGCGTTTCAGGGCGCGGGCCAGCAGATCCGCGCCGGAGTGCGGGGCGGCGAGCACGAATACCGGCCTGCGGACCTTGATGCCGTTGACCACCAGGATGTGGGGCGGAGGTCGCATATGAAAGCCCAGTGTGGCACCGTTTGCGGAGTGAACGAACCGGCTGCCGGGATACCGGTCCCGCCTCTGCCGCGTCCCGGCGACACGGTGGCGGTGGTGGCCCCGTCCGGACCTCCCGATTTCGAGCGGCTGGCGCGCGGCGTTCGCGTCCTGGAGGGGCTCGGGCTGAAGGTCGTCGTCGGCGCCCACACTCTCGACAGGGACCGCTACCTGGCGGGTTCCGACGCCGCCCGCGCCTCCGATCTGCTGGACGCCTGGTGCGATCCCGCGGTGAGCGCGGTGTTCTGCGCCCGCGGTGGTTACGGCGCGACCCGTCTTCTCGGCCACCTCGACTGGGACGCCATGCGGGCAGCCGGTCCCAAGGCGCTCGTCGGCTCCAGCGACATCACCGCCCTGCACAGCGCGTTCGCCGTGGAACTGGGCGTCGCCTCCTGGTTCGGGCCGATGCCGGCCTGCTCCACGATCAGCGACCCCGAGGGGCCCGAGCCGCGCACCTTCGAGAACTTCACGGCAGCGCTCGCCGGAGCCCCGCCGACGATCACCGGCGACCGGGTGATCGTTCCCGGCGACGTCACGGCGCCGGTCACCGGCGGCAACCTCAGCCTGCTGGCCGCGCTCTGCGGGACTCCGTACGCGCTGTCGGCGCGGGGCCGGATCGTCCTGCTGGAGGACGTCGCCGAGGCGCCGTACCGGATCGACAGGATGCTCGTCCAGCTGCTGCAGACCGGGGCACTCGACGGGGCCGCCGGGTTCGTCCTGGGGTCCTGGGTCGGCTGTGGCGATCCCTACCCGGTGCTGGAGGAGCTGCTCGCACCGCTCGGGGTGCCCGTTATCGCAGGGCTCCCGATCGGGCATGGAGAGCCACAGTTTTCTGTATTGCTCGGGACACTTGGTGCTATTGATGCAAAATCGTGCTCTCTGGCCTACTCAACAGGGGGCGTCGGCAAGGCACTCTAGGTGCGAACCTAGGAGGAAACCGGCAGAGGGGGCGCACGCGTGAGATTGTTCCGGCGGCACCGTGACCGGCGGACCGAGACGCCGAGGCGTCCGGTCGAAGAGGTCGATCTCGACTCCCTGCTCGCCCTGGTCGCGGACAATCTCGGCTACACCTGCTCCTTCGATCCCGGCGGCGGGACCCTCACGCTCACCGGCCCGCGCCGGGTCGTGGTGCGCCTGGCCGGGCTGCGCGCCGAGGCTCTCAGACGCTCCCGCGAGGACTGGCCCGTGATCGTCTCCGCGTACCTGTCCCACACCCTGGCCACGGTGGACGAGCCGTTCGACGCCTGCGACCTGGAGCAGGTACGCCCGCTGCTGCGCACCCGCATCCAGCTCGACGACGACCTCGATCCGGCCCGCGTGGTCGGGCGTCACCTCACCGCCGACCTGGTCGAGGTGCTCACCGTCGGTGACGGCGACGCCGGGCGCCCGGTCCGCCCCGAGGAGGTCGGCTGCTGGCCGATCACCGCGGCCCAGGCCCTCGACCTGGCCCTGGACAACGCGCGCGGGGACGAGCGGCTCTCGGTCACCGAGGGTGATCTCGGCGGGGTGGCCGTGCGCAGGCTCACCGGTCCCACCGAGGGCGCCGCCGCCCACCTGCGCAGGCTGGGCGACTACCTGCCGGTTCCCTCCGACGGGGTCCTCGTCGCCCTGCCCGACCCGGCGACGCTCGTGGTCCACCCGGTCGAGGGCATCGGCGTGGTCCGCGCGATCGAGCGGCTCCGGCTGTTCGCCCAGCGGGAGTTCGACATGCGCGCCGGGGCGCTCAGCCCCCAGGTCTACTGGTGGCACGGTGGCCGCCTCTCCCTGATCAGAGCCGACCTGGTCAGTCAGGGCGGGCAGACCCGGCTGGTGGTCGCGCCCCCGCCGGACTTCGCCCGCGTCATCGCCGCCCTGGCCGTCCGCCCCGACGGCGGCATCGGCGGCTGATTCCCGCGAAGACGGTCACCCGCGCCCGGCCCTTCGCGTCCCGAGGTCCCCTCGCGCCGCGGCGAACCGTGCAGGAGACGGAACCGGCGCGGTCGCGAGAGGATGGGGACGCGACCGCCCCGCCTTTCCGGTCCCCGAACGTTTCCTTTCGTGCTCCGACCGTTGTCGCCGGATGCGGAATGATGGGACCCGGATCTACGAACGCCGTCGGAACGCCGGTGTCAGGACGTGGAGACCCCGGGGGCGTCCGGTCTGCGAGGCGTGAACCCCCTCGCGCCGCTTGACCGCGACGTGAGGGGAGAGTCTCCGGTCGATCCGGCCGGGGAGAAGTTCAAAAGGAGTGGACATGGCGCAGTGGTGCCTCGGTGTCGATCTGGGGACGAGTTTCTCCGCCGGGGTGATGGCGGCGGAAGGGCGCTTCGACGTCCTGGAGGTCGAGGGAGAGCGGCGCATTCCCTCCGCGGTCATGCTGGACGAGCGGGGGACGCTCGTGGCGGGCAGGGTCGCCCAGCGGGGCATCGCGACCAATCCCGAGCGTGTCGAGCGCAACCCGAAGCGCTATGTCGGCCGGAAGCGGATGTTGCTCGGAGGCGTCCCGGTGGACGTGGCCGACGCCCTCGCGGCGCTGCTCGAACCGTTCGTCAGTGAGGGGCGTCGGCGGTTCGACGGCGCCGACCCCGACTGCATCGCGCTCACCCACCCGGTGGCCTGGGGCGTCGACCGCAAGGCGGTGCTGCTGGCGGCGGCGAGGAAGGTCGTGAGCGGGGTGCGGATCGCGCTCATCGACGAGCCCGTGGCCTCGGCCCGATACTTCGCGTCCGCGGGGCGGGCGGTCGGCGGGTCACGGCTCGCCGTCTACGACCTGGGCGGCGGCACGTTCGACGCGGCCGTCCTGACCGTGGACGGCGGTGACTTCGCGGTCGTCGGCGAGCCGGGAGGCAGCGACGAGATCGGCGGCGAGGGTTTCGACGAGCAGGTCTTCGCGTTCCTCGGCGCCCAGATCGAGCGGATCGACGCCGACTGGTGGCAGCAGGTGACGACCAACCCCGAGCGTCGCTACGTCAGCTACGCCGCCGACCTGCTCAAGATGGCGAGGGAGGCGAAGGAGACGCTGTCGAAGTTCGACACCTCCTCCCACTACGTGGTGGGCATCAACGAGGACGTGCACATCACCAGGGCCGACCTGGAGGATCTCATCGGCGAGGACATCCGCAGGACGGTGGACATCCTCGACGAGACGATCCGCGGCGCGGGGGTCGAGATGGACGAGTTGGCCGCGGTGTTCATGACCGGCGGGCCCAGCAGGATGCCGCTGGTCCAGCAGGCCGTGCGTGAGCGCTTCGGCGAGCGGGTCAGGACCTACGACGACCCGAAGATCGTGGTCGCGTACGGCGCCGCGCAGCTGGCCTGGAAGCTCAAGGTCGAACACCGTGAGCCGGGCAAGGGCTCCGCTCCCGTCACCGGCGGTCATCCGGTTCCTCCCGGCGCCGGGCGGCTCTCCGGTACGGGGCAGCGGTCCTTCCCCGGCCCGGTGGCGGATTCCCCGGTCCTCGCGGGTGGCGCTGCCCTCGGGGCGGGTGGCCACCGGCCTTCCGAGGCGTCGGTCGCCGTCCCGGCCGCGGCGCAGCGGGCCTTCACCGGCCCGGCGAGCGGTGCCACCGGGGACCATCGGGTGCTCGCCGGCCCCGAGGGCAGCGCCACCGGCGGCCACCGGGCCGTCACCGGCTCGGCCGCGGGTGCGGGTGCGGGGGGCACGCTGGGCGGGCCCACCGTCCAGGGGATCGAGAAGGTCATGGACGCCGTGCTCGATGCGAGGGCGGAGGCGGGCAGGGTCTTCGTCCACCAGGCATTCGACAGCGGCCACCTGCTGCGCAGGCTCGACGGTGCCGGGGGTCGTCACGACAGGGAGTTCCGCTTCGGCAGGCTCGTGGAGTGGGCCGCGTCCGGTGAGGGCGTCGTGGCCGTGGAACAGGTGGGGCCCGCGCAGGTGCTGGTCCGTACCCTCACCCCCGACCTGGCCGTTCGCGCCACCCACCCGGCACAGATGTGGGACGACCCGACCGTGATCGTTCACGGCCGTACGGCGTGGGTCTTCTTCCACTCCCGGCAGCCCGTCCCGGTCGACGCCACGATGGGCCTGCCCTGGGGGGAGACCGGGAGCCTGGCCGTGATCGAGCTCGACCTGGGCGGGACCTTCGCGTTCCAGGCCCCCCAGCCGCGCGAGCTGGGCCCGTACGCCCAGTGGTTCCTCAACGAGGACAACAGGCTGCGCCGGCTGCTCGACCAGGAGGCTCCCAGCGGCAGCGAGCCGTCGCCCTCGGTGGGCGCGCCGGGCTGCACCGTGGTGCTCGGGCAGTTCAGCAGCAACAAGCCGATGTTCCAGAACCGGCACCAGGACTTCAGGCCGTGGCAGGTGTTGTGCCTGGTCGACCCCGGCGGCGTCGTACGCCCGACGGTGCGCGAGCCGGGGCGGAGCTGGCTGCATCAAGTGGTCCTGCATCGAGGCAGGTGGTTCACCTCCGGCTCGGCGGGGCTGGAGGCCGACACCGCCGACGGCAGGACCAGGCTGATCATGCCGCGGCCCCGGGGCGGCGCGCTGCGCTGGTTCCCCGCGGGCGATCAGATCTACGCGGTCGGCACCGACCAGGTGAGCCCCGCGAGGGGCTGGTCGGTCGGGATCTTCGACCAACGCTCCCAGACGCTGGAGTTCCTGATGGGCAAGCAGTCGGCGACCCTGGCCGGTCACCTCACCTCGCGGCATCGCTGGGAGCGCCCCAGGTTCGTCGCCGACGGCGACTCGATGTGGATGACCATGCTGGACGCGGGGCGCAGCAGGCTGCTGCACATCACCCCGGCGGGGGCGCGGGAGGTGCACCGCACGCCGGGGGTGCTCGAGCCGGTCGCCCGGGTTCCCACCGGCCTGCTCTGCCTGCACCGCCCCGCCGACGCGACCGGCGCCACCCGCGACCAGCCCGCCACCCTGGTGCACCTGCCGCTCTGATCGTTCGCGGCCCTCTGCCGGACGGGACGAAGACCGCTGCGGCGTCGTCGTTCCGGCGGCCGCCGGACGGCGGGACAGGCCCCGGCCGCGATCGCGCGACCGGGAGATGACCGGTCAGGTCGCGGCGGGCACCGGCCGTTCCGCGCCCAGGGCGGCCACCGCGGTGGCCAGTTCCCTGCGGAGCTCTTCGCCGCGCTTGGTGAGGGTGCCGATCGCGGCGATGCGATCCTCGCCCGACTTGCGAGCCTTGAGACGCTCGGCGGCCGAGCGGGCGGAGGCGGACTTCAGCTCGGCCCGCCTGGTCTCCAGCTCCCTGCGGCGCCGTGCCAGGCTCTCGTCCGCGGTCTGCTCGACGCCCACCCGCCAGGTCGCCACCATCCGCTCCAGGTCGAGCGTCATCTCCCTGGCGACCACCGAGAACTGGTCGCGCAGCGCTCCCCTGATCGCCGCCTGGCTGCGCTGCACCTTCTCCATCGAGCGCCGCCCCATGAAGATGGCCGCCCCGATGGCCGGGGCGACGAGGATGAAGCCCACCGGGCCGAGCAGGGCCGTGGCGAATCCGCCCAGGGACAACCCGATCGAGGCCGAGGGCAGCACGTCACGGACCAGATCCACGCTGCCGGGGTCGTCCGCGGCGAGGTCGCCCCTGACCTGGACCTGCGACAGGCTGGGCATCGCGCGCCCGTCGGTGGCCAAATCGACCGGGTCGAGGCCGAGATCGCGGGCGAAGGCGTCCAGCGTGGTCCTGGACAGCTTCTCCACGTCGTAGACGATCTGCGACCACGCCGCCTCCAGCGAGCGCTGCACGCTTTCCGGTAGTTCCGCCATGTACTGGTCGATCTGGGCCTGCTTTTTCAGCGTGGCGATCGTGTTCTCGTACGGCTGGCGGATCTCGGACACCCGCGCCGCCACGATGCCCGCCACCTCGCGCCCGAGGAAGGTGTTGGCCACCGCGCCCGCTCTGCGGCGCCCCGCCAGCTCGGCGAGCTCCGCCAGGCCGGCGTCCACCTCGGCGAGCCGGGCCGTGACGTCGCCCTCGTCGTCGGAGCCCGCGGCGACGTCGTCCTTCGCGCCGGTCGCGAGCGAGGCCAGCACCGACAGCGCGGCGGCGACCACCGTGGCGCCCCGCGCGGAGTCCCTGCCCTCGGCGAAGCCGCGCAGGTACCGCTCCAGCACGTCCATGCCACTGCGCGCCCGCAGCGTGTCGGCGCGCTCGGTGCGTCCCTCACGCCGCTTGGCCTCCGCGGCCTCGGCGAGCTTGGCGCTCACCGGGATCCACGGCGCCTCCAGGAGTGGGGCGAGCGTCGCCGCCCTGCGGGGGTTCGCCGCGATCGCCTCGGTGACGAAGGTCGCGAGGCGCGCCTTGTTCTCCTCCTGCAGAGCGCGCCAGTTGGCCGAGTCCTCCACCTTCGTCAGGACGAACGCGATGGCCTGAACCCGTTCGGCGGCCTCGGCGAGGAACTCCAGCTCGTGCCTGAGCACCGGCTGGTCCTGCGCGCTGAGCGTGAACAACAGCGCGTCGGCCCGTTGCAGCATGGCCACCGTCACCTGCCGGTGGCCCACCGTCAGGCTGTCCACGCCGGGGGTGTCGAGCAGCCGCAGGCCGTCGAGCAGCGGGTTGTCGAGGGTGATGTCGACGCTGACGACGTCGCGGCGCTTGCCCGCGTCGCCGCGCATCGAGGCGTAGTCGGGGATCGACTCGATGGTGATCGGCATCTGGACCGGCCCCGCGTCGGTGCCGCGGTGCACGACGGCGGCGAGCCGGGGGCCGCGCCGCAGCGACAGGAAGCAGTTGGTGGCGACATCGGCGTCGACGGGCAGCAGGTCGGGGTGGGACACCAGCGTGTTGAGCAGCCGGCTCTTGCCGCGCTTCTGTGCCCCGGCGACCACGATGTCGGTGCACTCGTCCTTCCATCGGCCCGCGCACGCGGCCAGCACCTCCGCGAGGTCCTTCCTGCCGCACTGCCCGGCCAGCGCGTGGACCTCGTTGGCGTAGCGCAGCAGCCTGGCCACGGGGCCTGCCGGGTCGGGGGTCGTCATGGTCGGTCTCTCCTGTCGAGGATGGTCGGGGGTCGCGGGGGATGGGCCGGAGCCGTACTCAGGAACCGTCGCCGTAGTGTGACCAGATGGTCTCGTACGCCTCGCACAGCGTCTCGGCCGCCCGTCGCTGCCGCAGGGAGAGCGGCCGGTGGGTGAGGGTACGGAACCGGGCACTGAGGGCGGCGGCGTACCCCGCGACCTCGGCGCGCGGTGCCCCGGGCGGCGCCCCGAGCTGGGTGGCCAGTTCGGATCCGGAAAGAAGGAGTTCCAGTGCCCGCCGGTCGTCGGCGGGGACCATGGGGGAGGCCCGCAGCGCCTCGATCGCGGCGGGGTCCACGCGGACCACCGGGAGCGGTTCGCCGCCCCCGGCACCCGCGGAGGACGCCCGCCCGTCCCGCGCGGACCCGCTCGACGCCTCCTTTGGAGCCGCCTCCTCCAGAGCCACCTCGTCCAGCGCCGCCGAGACGAGGTCCTCCAGGACGGTCAGCACGTCCCTGGCCCGGTGCCCGCCGGTCCTGCCCTCGCTCATCATGGCGAGGGTGCGCCAGCGCATCGCCGCCGCCGTGGCCGCGGCGGCGATCTCCGCGGCCGGGGCTCCCGCGGGCAGGCCCAGCTGCTCCGCGGGGTCGTCGTGGCGGGCGAGACGCAGGAGCTCGGCGGTCATCTCCTCGTCCAGCACGAGCGTGCCGCGGCCGAGCGCCTCGGCGGCGGTGAAGATCCGCAGGCCGCCCAGGGAGGTCGCGATCGGCCGGTTCTCGTCGAGCTGGGCCGCCAGCGCGTCCAAGGTGGCGCGGTCGGCCCCCATCGCGGGTGTGCGGGCGATCGCGCGAAGCCGGGTGAGCGCGTCGAGTGCCTTCAGCTGGTCGGCGCGGCGGGCGAAGTGGGTGATGCCCGCGGCCACCGAGCCGGTCGCGGCCCGGCCGGCGGAGGAGTAACCCGAGCGCTCCAGCAGGTGGGCGGAGAGCACCTCGGGGTCGGCGGTGCCGGTCGCGCGCACCGCGTCCACCGCGCTGGTGATGCCGTAGCGGTGCAGCCGTTCCACCAGCCGGTGCCGCACCTCGGCCGGTACGGGCAGCTCGGGCGCCGAGCGGAAGTCGTCCAGGTCCAGGAGGTAGTCCTCCAGGTCGTCCTCGTCGAGCCCGGCCAGCGCCGTGAGGGCCTCGGCCTCCTCGGTGTCCAGCGGGTGGGCCCGCGCGGTCTCGGCGAGCAGGCCGATCACCGGGACCACGTCGAAGACGGAGGTGCGCAGGTCCGCGTACCCCTTGGCGGCCAGCCGCCTCGCGGTCGGCCACGGGTCGCCCTCGTCGCCGCGCCGGTCGATCTGGCCGAGCACGGCGAGGGTGTTGACGCAGCTCATGCCGCAGGCGTCGGTGAGCCCGCGGAACTCGGCGAGGGTGGTGTCGTCGAACTTCTGGACGTAACGCAGCACGTAGATCATCGCCTGCGCGCGGTCGTCCTCGTCTCCCGAGCCGAACAGCATGCTTCTGGCCGCCCGCTCGTTGGCGGCCGTCACCGTGTTCATGCCGGGGGTGTCGACGATGGTGATCGTGCGCAGCGACGGCAGATTCAGGGTGACCCGCAGGCGTCGGATCCCGGCCACGTCGACGCCGAACTCGGAGGGGAGCCGATGCCCCGGCAGCAGCCGGGAGTGGGCCACCCCGCCGTCGGTGAGCTCGATCGTGATGTGGCCGTCGTCCTCGCCGTACTCGTACTGGGTCACCACGAAGGTGCACTCGCCCGCGTCCACCGGGGCGACGGGCAGTCCGAGCAGGGCGTTCACCAGCGTCGACTTGCCGCTGCTCACCGCGCCCGCCACCGCGACCCGCAGCGGGGCGTCGAGGCCGGCGCGCACCTGCCCCACCCGCTCGCGCAGCTCGGCGCCGGAAAGCCTGGCCGAGGTGGTGTCGCACAGGCGGCGCAGCAGGTCCGCGGGTCCGGTGTTCACACCTCACCGTCCCGGCCGCCCGGCGTGTTCCCGCTCTCGGCGGGCGTCGCCCGAACCGGGAACGGGGGAAGGACCGCGGGTCGCGTCCTCATCGCAAGCCTTCCTCGTCGGCCCGCCCGTGTGACCCGGATCCGGGTCCCCTCGCGGTGAGATCACACGGGCTCGTGCCGTTCTCTTTCGGTCAGACGGTCGGGAAGGGCCCCACGGTCTCGGTGTAGTCGGCGACTCCGTCGCCGTTCAGGTCGACGCGGGTCTCGTCGATGTAGCCGTCGCCGTCGTGGTCGAGGTAGACGACATCGGTGACGCCGTCGCCGTCGATGTCGTAGCGCTCCTCGTCGGCGAGACCGTCACCGTCGACGTCGATCAGCTGGGCGTCGGTGCTCCCGTCGCCGTCGTAGTCGACCAGATCAGTGGTGGTCACGTCGAAATCGCTCATTGGTTCGTTCCTTTCCGGTGGTGTTACATCGGGTGAGAGTCACGATCGCACCGGATTGTTGCAGCCAGATCCCAGATTTCTTAGCAAATTTCCGAAAAGTCGGCTGCCTGTCATGACTTATTCGGACTAAGAGGGATGAAGTGGGATGAAAGAGTCTGGGTGTCGTCGGCTCAGCTGAGCGCGCGGGCGGCGTGGATCAGTGGAACGTGGCTGAACGCCTGCGGGAAGTTGCCGACCATCCGGCCGTATCGGGGGTCGTACTCCTCGGCGAGCAGGCCGACGTCGTTGCGCAGGGCCAGCAGGCGCTCGAACAACTCGACGGCCTCGTCCTTGCGGCCGATCATCGCGAGGGCCTCGGCCAGCCAGAAGCTGCACGCCAGGAACGCGCCCTCACCGCCGGGCAGGCCGTCCACGTCGTTGTCGGGGGAGACCGGGTAGCGCAGCACGAAGCCGTCGACCATCAGCTCGCGCTGGATCGCCTCCACCGTCCCGACCACGCGGGGGTCCTCCGGGGGCAGGAAGCCGACGATCGGGATGAGCAGCAGGGACGCGTCCAGCTCCTGCGAGCCGTACGACTGGGTGAAGGTGCGACGCCCCGGGTCGAAGCCCTTGTCGCAGATCTCGGCGTGGATGCGGTCGCGCAGCTCCTTCCAGCGCGCCAGCGGGGCGGACTTGCCGAAGGACTCCACCTGCCTGATCGCCCTGTCGACGGCGACCCAGCACATGACCTTGGAGTGGACGAAGTGCCTGCGCGGGCCGCGGACCTCCCACAGCCCCTCGTCCGCGTCCTCCCAGTGCTTCTCGACGTAGGAGATCAGCTCGTACTGGAGGGTCCACGCCCGATGGTCCGCCTCAAGGCCCGAGACGCGGGACAGGTGCAGGGAGTTCATCACCTCGCCGTAGACGTCCAGCTGGAGCTGGTCGACCGCGCCGTTGCCGATCCTGACCGGCCGGGAGTTCTCGTAGCCGGGCAGCCAGTCGAGCTCCTGCTCCGTCAGCCTGCGCTCCCCCGCGACGCCGTACATGATCTGCAGGTCCTGGGCGCGGCCCGCTATGGCCCGCAGCAACCAGGACCGCCATGCGCCCGCCTCCTCCAGGTATCCGGCGCCGATCAGGGCGTCCAGGGTCATGGTGGCGTCGCGCAGCCAGCAGTAGCGGTAGTCCCAGTTGCGGACGCCGCCGAGGTCCTCGGGCAGCGAGGTGGTCGGGGCGGCGACGATGCCGCCGGTGGGGGCGTACGTGAGCGCCTTGAGCGTGATGAGCGAGCGGACCACGGCCTCGCGCCACGGCCCCTGGTAGGTGCATCCCTCGACCCACTCGGCCCACAGCGAATCGGTCTCGGCCAGCTGCTCGTACGGGTCGATCTCGACGGGCCTGGGTTCGTGCGAGGGGTGCCAGGTGAAGACGAACGCCATGCTGTCGCCCTCGGAGACCTCGAACTTCGCCCGGTGGGCGTAGTCGCCGCCCTCCAGCGGGACGGGGGAGTGCAGCCACACGGAGTCGGGCCCGCCGATGGCCTGCAGGAGGCCGTCGCTGCGGCGCACCCAGGGCACGATGCGGCCGTAGTCGAAGCGGACGCGGATCTCGGTGGCCATCCGTACCGTCCCGGACACGCCCTCCACGATCCTCACCAGGTCGGGGTTGGTGTGCCGGGTGGGCATGAAGTCGGTCACCCTGACCGTGCCGTCCGGGGTGTCCCACTCGCTTTCCAGGATGAGGGACTCGCCCCGGTAGCGGCGCCGGGTGGCGCGCGGCCGCTCGGCGTGCGCGGGACCGATCCACCACTGGCCGTTCTCCCTGTCGCCGAGCAGCGCCCCGAAGCAGGAGGGCGAGTCGAAGCGCGGCAGGCAAAGCCAGTCGATGGAGCCGTTCCGGCCGACCAGGGCCGCCGACTGCATGTCGCCGATGAGAGCGTAGTCCTCAATCCACATGCCTTGACGCTAATGCCTCCGCACGGTCCATGGCGGCCTCCGGAAAAACCGGGCGCCCGGCCGCGTCCTGGGCATGAAGAACTGGGTCAGCGGCCCGATGGCGAGGGCGAAGACCAGCGTTCCCACCCCCACGGTCCCGCCGAGCAACCAGCCCGCCACCAGCACGGTGACCTCGATGACGGTGCGCGCCAGGCGGATGGACAGACCCAGGCGGTTCAGTCCGGTCATCAGGCCGTCGCGTGGCCCGGGGCCGAGCCCGGCGCCGATGTAGAGGCCGGTCGCCGCGCCGGTGGCCACGACGGCGAGCAGAAGGTAGATCCAGCGCACGGCGAGCGCGTCCGGGGCCGGTAGCAGCCACATGGCCGCGTCGGCGAACAGCCCGAGGAAGACGACGTTGCTGAGGGTGCCCACTCCAGGTCTCTGCCGCAGCGGGATCCACAGCAGCATGACCAGGGCGCCCACGATGATGATCCAGGTGCCGATCGAGAGGCCCATGTGAATGGAGAGTCCCTGATGGAAGACGTCCCAGGGGCTGCCGCCCAGCCGCGACTCGATCTGCAGGCCGACACCGACACCGTAGAGGGCGAGGCCCGTGTACAGGCGGGTGAGCCGGTTGGGAAGGGAGGCGAGGGTGGACAGGGAGAGTTCGCTCATGATGGCGTTAATCGTCCAGTCCACGCGGCCGGATCGAAAGGGCCAATTTCGAGAAGTGGTTTTATGATGGCCGCCATGGACCGGTATCTCAGCGGTACCCAGCTCGCCCGCCTCCTCGCGATCGACCCCGCCGCCAGGCCGTACTACCGGGTCCTGGCCAGGACCGTGCGGTCGCTGGTCCTCGACGGGCGACTGCCCGTGCGGGTGCGCATGCCCGCCGAGCGGCACCTCGCCGAGGCCCTGGGCGTCAGCCGCACCACCGTGACCTCGGCCTACGACCTGCTCCGCGAGCAGGGATACCTGGAGAGCAGGCAGGGGGCGGGGAGCTGGACCGCGCTGCCCGACGCGGGTTCGCTGGGCGCCGACAACCCGTGGATCGCCGCCGTGGACGACGGGCTGCTGCCGCTGCACGCCGCGGCCCCGAGCGCGATCTCGTCGCTGCCCGACGCGATCGCCGCCGCAGGCGGCCAGTATCCCCGCTACACGCTCGGCATGGGCTACGACCCGGTCGGGATCGCTCCGCTGCGCCAGGCGATCGCGGCCCGCTACACCGCGCGCGGGGTGGCCACCCGGCCCGAGCAGATCCTGGTCACCGCCGGCGCCCAGCAGGCCATCCACCTGGTGACCGCGATGCTGCTCTCCCCGGGAGACCCGGTGCTGCTGGAGTCGCCCACCTACCCGCACGTCATCAGCCTGGCGAGGATGCGCGGCGCCAGGATCGTCCCGGTCGGCGTCCCCGACGAGGGTTGGCGTGACCTGGACCTGCTGACCTGCGCGATGCGCCAGTCGGCCGCCCGCCTCGTGTACGTCATCCCCGACTTCCAGAACCCGACCGGGCATCTGATGGACGACACCGCGCGGGCGGCCCTGGCCGCCGCGGCGAGGCGGTACGGCACCACCCTGGTGATCGACGAGAGCTGGAGCGAGCTCGCGATCGACGAGGGGCCCGGGGTCACGCCGCTGGCCGCTTTCGACACCGACGGCAGAGTGATCACCATCGGCTCGGCGTCCAAGCTGTGGTGGGGCGGGTTGCGGATCGGCTGGATCCGCACCACCGCCGCCACGGTCCGTCATCTGGCGATGCTCCGCGCCTCCGTGGACATCGCGACCCCTCTCTTCGAGCAGCTGGTGGTGGCCAGGCTGTTCGAGGACATCGAGGAGGCCAGGACCGAGCGGGCCCGTCTCCTGGGCGCCTCCAGGGACGTCCTGGCGGCCGAGCTGGCGGCGCGCATGCCCGACTGGAGCTTCACGATGCCAGGAGGCGGCGGCTACATCTGGGTGCGGCTCTCCGGCCCCACGGCCACCGCGCTCGCCGACGCGGCCGCCTGCCAGGGGGTTCGTCTCGCCCCTGGCCAGTGGTTCGGCGTGGACGGCACCCTGGAGGGGAGACTCCGCCTCCCCTTCACCCATCCGCCCCAGGTCCTCGTCGAGGCGGTGCGGCGCATCGCCGAGGCCAGGATCAAGGGCGCGTACGGCACCCGGCCCGCCGAGCCCCTCACGCCGGCCCTGTGAACGGCCCCGTGAACGGCCCCGTGAACGGCTCTGTGAGCCGGCGGGGTCCTCTGGCAGGGGCGGGGCGCGCGGCTCAGTCCGAGGTGACGCCCCTGGCCAGCGGGGCCCGCAGTTTCAGCCGCATGGCCGCGATCCGCAACCCGAAGGCGAGGATCGCGGCGGACAGCGTGGCCGGCCAGCCGTGCAGGGCGAGGGTGTAGAGCAACGCCATCAGGGCCGAGCCGAGCATGGCGGGCACCGCGTACAACTGGCGGTCGTACAGCAGGGTGGGGATCTGCCCGGCGAGGATGTCGCGCAGGATGCCGCCACCGATCGCGGTGGTGACCCCGAGCAGGACGGCGTGCAGCGGGGTGAGGCCGAAGTACATCGCCTTCTCGGTGCCGACCGCGCAGAACAGGCCGAGTCCCGCGGCGTCGAAGACGTTCACCGCGGGCATCACCCGCTCGACGTGCGGATGCCAGAAGAACACGATCACCGTGGCCACCAGGGGAACGACCACGTAGCCGACACTGGAGAAGGCCGCGGGCCGTACGTTCAGGATCAGGTCGCGCAGGATCCCGCCGCCCAGCGCGGTGATCTCGGCCAGCACGGCCATGCCCACCGCGTCGAGCCGCCTGCGTACGCCGACGAGGGCGCCTGAGAGGGCGAAGACGAAGATCCCGACGAGATCAAGCACCATATTCACAGATAAATCATCCCATGACCGGACATATGGGCTTTCCGTTGGATCGAAGGGACCGTCAGCGTGGCGGAGCCGTGCTCGGCGTCCGGTGCTCGCGCATCATCGCATGCAGCCTGCCGGCGAACGCGAGCAGCGCCAGCGACGCCACGATGGAGATCGTGGCGAGGGTGAGGAAGTACGCGGGCTCCGACATGTGGTTCCTCAGCCGTCCCGTCTGCCCGCCCACCGCGTCACCCACCGAGAAGGAGAGGAACCACAGCCCGAGCATCTGGCTCTTGAACGCCTCGGGGGCGAGCTTGGTGGTGACCGAGAGCCCGACCGGGCTCAGCGCCAGCTCCCCGAAGACCTGGACGAGGTAGACCAGCACCAGCCACCACACCGAGATCCTCCCCGTCTGGGCCAGCATGGCGGCGAGAGCCATGATCATGAAGCTCAGGCCGTTGATGAAAAGTCCCACGGAGAACTTGTGGGGAGCGGTCACCCGGTCTCCCAGCCGGACCCAGAGCGCCGCGAAGACCGGTACGAAGATCATGATGAACAACGGGTTGAACGCCTGAGTGGTCGCCGGGGTGATCGACAGGCCGAGGAGCGACAGGTCCGTGTTGTTCTGGGCGAAGAACAGCAGCACGGACGGGGCCAGATCGTAGATCATCCAGAAGACGGCGGCGGCGGCGAAGAGCCAGACGTAGGCCTTCATCCGGGAACGCTCGTCGTCGGTCAGGTTGTGGCTGCCCAGCAGGATGTAGCCGAAGTAGAGGACAGGCACGGCCACGATGAGCAGCGTCATCACCAGGGAGAAGGCGTCGAGGCTGAAAGTGCCCGAGGCCACCCACGCGGCCAGGGCGCCCCCTGCCACGAGGGCGGCCACGACGAGGGCGAGGGTGAAGTGCCCGCGCTCGCGCGAGGTCAACCGGTGGCCGGGCCGCTCGCCCACGCCCATGAGGTGGCGCGCGCCCAGCACGTACTGGGTCAGGCCCAGGGCCATCCCGACCGCCGCCGCGCCGAAGCCCAGATGCCAGCGGTCACCCGCGGCGAGCCAGCCGACGACGATGGGGGCGACGAAGGCGCCGATGTTGATGCCCAGGTAGAAGATGGAGAAGCCCGCGTCCCTGCGCGCGTCGTCGTTCGGGGGGTAGAGCTTGCCGACCATCGTGGAGATGTTGGGCTTCAGCAGCCCCGTCCCGGCGATGATGAGGAGCAGGCCGAGCGCGACGAAGACGCCGCCGCTGACGGGGACGGCCATGCTGATGTGGCCGAACATGATGACGACGCCGCCCCACAGCACCGCCCTGCGGGCGCCGAGTATCCGGTCGGCGATCCACCCCCCGGGCAGGGCGACGAGGTAGATGAGGGCGCCGTAGATGCCGATGATCGCCTGGGCGGTCTGCTGGGTCAGCCCGAGGCCACCCGTGGCGGGGGAGGTGGCCATGAAGGTGGCGAGGATGGCCCGCAGGCCGTACCAGCTGAAGCGCTCCCACATCTCGGTGCCGAACAGCGTGGCGAGGCCGCGCGGGTGCCCGAAGAAGGTCTTCTCGCGAGCTCGTCTCCCCGATGGCATGCGTCCCCCCGAACGTCATCGCGTGATCAGAGGCTAACTCTACGTACGCGTCCCGTCCGCGTGGGAAAGACGGCTGCGCGACGGGGCGTTTCTTCTTTCTTTCAGGGGGTTGTCCGAGGGGAACGGCGTGTGGTGCGATGCATGCCACTCGTGCAAGTGAACACTTTCAGGAGGCACGTCATGGCCGGTGTCCTTGAGGAGCGTGCGGCGATCGAGCGGGAGATCGCGAACCGCACGGTCTGCGATCAGTTGAAGGAGGCGGCCGAGAGCAACCCCGACGCGCCGGCGTACTCCGACCCGGTGGAGGGGGGCTGGTCGACCCTGACGTACTCCCAGGCCAGGCAGCAGATCCTGGAGATCGCGGCCGGTTTCGCCGCCCTCGGACTGGAGCCCGGCGAGGCGGTCGCGCTCATGATGGTCAACCGCAGCGAGCACGTGCTGGCGGACCTGGGCGCGGTGCACGCCGGTGGGGTGTCCTGCTCGGTCTACTCGACCTTCGCCCCGGAACAGGTGGCCTTCGTGGCCGGTGACGTCGGGGCGAGGATCGCGGTGCTCGGCGGACCGGCCGAGCTGGCCAGGTGGGAGCCGGTCCTGGACGAACTCCCCGGGCTGCGCAAGGTCATCGTGCTGGAGGGCGCCCCGGCCGGCGACCGCTTCCTCTCCTGGGACGACTTCCTGGCCCTCGGCCGCGAGACGCTCGCCGCCGATCCCGGCGCCGTCGACGCCCGCTGGCGGGCGGTGACCGCCGACGACGTTCTCACCGTCCTGTACACCTCCGGCACCACCGGCAACCCCAAGGGCGTGCCGCTCACCCACTCCAACGTGTTCTTCGAGGTCGTGGCCACCACCCGGATGGCCGACCTGCCCAACAACGGCACCCAGATCTCCTACCTCACCTACGCGCACATCGCCGAGCGGGTGCTCAGCCTCTACCTGCCGCTCTTCAAGTTCTCCCACACCCACTTCTGCACCGACCTCACCCAGCTCGGCGCCACCCTCGGCCAGGTCAAGCCGGTGCTGTTCTTCGGCGTGCCACGCGTGTGGGAGAAGATGATGGCCCGCCTGCAGGCACTGCTGGCGACCCAGCCGGAGGAGCAGCAGGAGGGCGTGCGCAGGGCGATGGCCGCCGGGCTCGCCTACGTCGAGGCCAACCAGTACGGGCGCACCCCCTCGCCCGAGGTCCTGGCCGCCTACGAGCAGGCCGACGCCGCCCTGCTCTCGATCATCCGATCGATGATCGGTTTCGACAACGCGGGCTGGCTCGCCACCGCGGCCGCGCCCATGCCGCTGGAGGTCCAGCGCTTCTTCGCCGGCCTCGGCCTGCGGATCCTCGACGTGTACGGCATGACCGAGACGACCGGCGCGTTCACCGCGAACGCCCCCGACCGCTTCAAACTCGGCACGGTCGGACAGGCCGGCCCCGGCGTCGAGGTCCGGATCGCCGAGGACGGCGAGATCATCACCCGCAGCCCGGCCAACACCCGCGGCTACCTCGGGCGCCCCGAGGCCACCGCCGAACTCCTCGACGAGGACGGCTGGCTGCACACCGGAGACGTGGGCTCCATCGACGAGGACGGCTTCGTCAGCATCGTCGACCGCAAGAAGGAGCTCATCATCACCTCCGGAGGTGAGAACATCTCCCCGGCCAACATCGAGAACCACCTCAAGGAGCACCCGCTCATCGGCCAGGCCCTCGCCTACGGCGACAGCAGGCCGTACCCGGTGGCGATCCTCACCCTCGACGGCGAGGTGGCCCCCGGCTGGGCGCAGGCCAACGGCATCTCGTTCACCACCCTGGCAGACCTCGCAGAGCACCCCGACGTCCTCAAGGCCGTCGAGGGCGCGATCGCCGCCGCCAACGAGAAGCTGGCCCGCGTCCAGCAGGTCAAGCGCTGGCGCCTGCTGCCGGTGGAGTGGACGGCCGAGAGCGCGGAACTCACCCCGAGCCTGAAGCTCAAGCGCCGCGTCATCCACTCCAGGTACGCGGAGATCATCGACGGCATGTACGAGAGCTGATCGCGGGCCGTCCACGAGCCGCCCGGCGCCCGCCGTCGCCGGGCGCCGGGCCCCTCCCTCCCCGGGCGCGGGTCCCTGCCGGAAAGCGGTCGCGGCGGTCGGTCCTCGCTTTGCCCAACGGGGCGTGTGTCCTCTACCTGCTTGTTACCGGTGGCCTCCTAGCGTCCTGATCATGACGATGAGAGTTCTTCTCGCCTCCCTGGCGGCCGGAGCAGCGACCCTGCCGGTACCGGTAGGAGCCCCGGCCGCGGCCGTCGAGGACCTGACGATCCGCTCGGTGACCCTGCGCCCCGCGACCCCCGTGGTCGGGCCCGCCGACTCCGTACGCATGGTGATAGAGGTGGTGGCCCGGGGGGTCACCGGCCCCGAGGGGGTGAGGATCAAGGTCGAGCCCGGTGCGCCTCCCGCCTCGGCGAACACCTCCTTCCCCGTCACCGCGTCCCGCTCGGGGACGCCCGCACGGCCGGGGCCAGGCCGGGGCCCGGCCCTCGCGCCCGGTCCGGTGCCCGGCCCGGCCTCCTCCGCCCGACTCGCCCCCGGCGCGGCCGGGACGACGAGCGGAGGGGGCGGCTCCCGCCCGGGGACGGGCTGGGAGACCTGGCGGTTCGCCCCGGAGAGGAGCCTGAACCGCTGGTACCCGGCGGGACCCTGGACGGTCTCGGTGACCGCCAAAGGCGCGGACGGCGCCGAGGTGACCGGGCACACGGGCTTCCTGCTGAAGCGCCTGACCAGGTTCGGCGGGGTCGAGGCCGTCAGAGAGGGCTCGGGCGTACGGGTGACGGGCGTGCTGAACAGGGTCGATCCCCAGGGGGACCTCGACTACGCGCCCTTCCCCGGCCAGCCCGTGGAGATCCTGCACCGGCCGGGGGAGAAGGCCCGCTGGACGAAGGTGGCCGGTGCCACGACCGACTCCCGGGGACATTTCACCAGGGCCGTGGGCGATCGCACGGGTGGTGAGTGGCGGATCCGCTTCCAGGGCACGAACCACTACGCCCCGAGGCTGGGCATCGTCCACCAGGTCTCGCGCTAGGTGTGTTTCCCGTACGCGCCGCGCCGGTGAGGGTCAGGCCAGGGCGTGCACCGCCGCGCCGAACAGGGAGGGCATCCGCCGGGCGGCCGGGACGATGAGCCGCCCCGCAGTCCGGTACCTGCGGGTGCCCACCAGCGCCCCGGTGAGCAACCGGTGGCGCCGGGACAGCCGCAACCAGGCGGCCTCGTACGATCCGGGGGTGCCGGCCCGCAGGCAGTCCACCAGCAACCGCGCGGACGTCAGCGCGAGCGACACCCCTTCCCCGGTGAGCGCGTCGACGTAGCCGGCCGCGTCGCCGACGAGCAGCACCCGCCCGGCCACCCGGGCGCGCACCCGCTGGCGCAGCGGCCCGGCCCCGCGCACCGGGGTCGCGGCCGGTCCCTGCAGTCGTTCCAGAAGTGCGGGAAAGTCCGCCAGGTGCTCCGGATAGCCGCGCCGCCGCGAGCTCAGCACGGCGACGCCCACCAGGTTCTCGCCCACCGGCGTCACGTACGCCTCGCCGTCCGCCGCCCAGTGGACCTCGACGAAGTCCGTCCACGGCACGACCGGGTAGTGCCGCCGCAGCCCGTACCTGCGCGGTCCGCGTCCCGGTAGCTCCAGCCCGAGCAGGGCGCGCAACGGGGAGTGCAGGCCGTCCGCGGCCACCAGCCATCGGGCACGCAGCCCCGCGGCCTCGACCCCGTCGCCGTCCTGTCGTACGCCGTCCACCTTGCCGGGCACGACCTCCACGCCCAGTTCCCGCGCCCGCAGGGCCAGAGCGGCGTGCAACGCGGTCCGCCGCACGCCCAGGCCGGACCCGTCGCGGAACGCCGCCTCCACCTCGTGCCGCCGGTCCAGGTAGCGGATGCCGCGCAGCGGCCTGCCCTCGACCCGCACTCCCAGCGCCCCCAGGGCGGCGGTTCCGCTGGGCATCAGCCCCTCACCGCACGCCTTGTCCACCGGGACGGCGCGGGGTTCGACGACGACCGCCTCCATTCCCGCCATGGCGGCGTGGATGGCGGTGGCGAGACCAGCCGGACCTCCGCCCGCGATCAGGACGTCGATCACGTCGGTGTCCCGCCGGTGCCCGGCGGAGCGTCGGTGGCCGGCGCGTCCTTCGACGGCCGGGTTCCCGCCACGGTGGACGGAACAGTGGACGCCACGGTGGTCGACGACGTCGTGGCGGGTGGCGCCGCGGCGAGTGAGGCCAGGGCGTCGTTCTCGCAGCGGATCCGCACCACCATCAGCGCGGCGTTGAGCACGGTGAACACCAGCGCGGTGACCCACGCGGTGTGCACCAGTGGCAGCGCGGCCCCCTCGACGGCGACCGCGACGTAGTTGGGATGGCGCAGCCACCGCAGCCGGTAGGGGCCGCGCTCCACGAGCGCCAGGCCGGGCACGACGATGACCTGGGTGTTCCACTGCGGGCCCAGGGAGGTGATGCACCACCAGCGCAGGCCCTGCGCCGCGACCACCAGGACGATCATCGGCCAGCCGAGCGCGGGCACGAAGGGCCGGTCGGCGAGGCCCGCCTCCAACAGGCATCCGGCGAGCAGGCCGGTGTGCAGGGCGACCATCCACGGGTAGTGTCCCTGCCCGGACATCACCCCGCCGCGCGCCATGCTCCAGCGCGCGTTGCGGCGGGCGACGACCAGTTCGGCGACGCGCTCCAGGCCGACGAGCAGCACGAGCAGTAGATACCAGGACGACAGATGCCAGGACATCGGGCTCCTACCAGCGCAGCAGTACGAGTTCTGAGCAGAAGCCGGGCCCCATCGCGAGGAGGAGCCCCGGCGTACCCGGCGGCGGTGGCCGCAGGGTGAGCGTATCCCGCAGGACGTGCAGGACGGAGGACGAGGACAGGTTCCCGATCGCGGCGAGCGAGCGCCAGGTGAGGTCCAGCGCGTCCTCGGGAAGCCGCAGTGTCTCCGCCACCGCCTCCAGGACCTTCGGGCCGCCCGGGTGGCAGACCCACGCCGTCACGTCCTCGACCCTCAGGCCGTGATCGCGCAGGAAGCCGTGCACGTCGTCCGCCAGATAGGTGCGCACCACCTCGGGGACGCTCGCGTCGAGCACCACCCGAAAGCCGGTGTCGCCGACGTGCCAGCCCATCACGTGCTCGGATCCGGGATACAGGTGGCTGCGCGAGGCCACCACCGTCGGTCCCGCCGTCGCGACCGGCGCCTCGGGAACTCCGTACGAAGCGGCGGGTTCGGGGAGCAGCCGGTGCGTCACGGGGGAGGACCTCGCGGATCCCGAGGACGCCGACGGGACGGAAGGGCTGGACAGGGGGAGCCTGTGGTGCGGGGCGGGTGCGCTGTTCGGCGGAGATGACCCGGCGGGCCCGGCGGGCCGCGTCGTCGCGGACGCGCCGCCCGCCCCGGCGGCGCGGGAGGTCGCGGACGGCCCGGCACGCCGTGGCCGCCACCCGTCTCCGCAGGCCACCACGGCCGTCGCCCCGTCGCCGAACAGGGCGCTCGCGACCATGTTGGCGATGGAGTCGTCACCGCGCTGCAGGGTGAGGGAGCACAGCTCGACCGAGAGCAGCACCGCCAGGTGGTCCGGCCAGCCGCGCAGGTAGTCGTGGAGGCGGGCGACACCCGCGGCCCCCGCGACACAGCCCAGGCCGAAGACCGGTATCCGCTTGACGTCCGGGCGCAGCCCGAGCCGTCCGGCCAGCCGGGCGTCCACCGAGGGAGCCGCGACACCGGTCACCGAGGTGAAGAGAATCATGTCCACGTCCTCGGGGGCGGCCCCCGCGTCCTCCAGCGCCCCGCCCACCGCCTCGGCGCCCAGTTCCACGGCCGTCTCGACGAAGGCGTCGTTGGCCGCACCGAAGCCGTCCAGCTTGGCGTACCGTTCGAGCGGCAGCGTCAGGTGCCGTGACTCCACCCGCGCGGAGGCGTGCAGCCTGTCGAGCAGCCGTCGGCTGGCCCCCTCGGGAAGGCACGCTCGCGCGAACGCGTCGGTGATCTCTGCCTGGGAGTGGCGGTTCGGCGGGAGTGCGCCGCGGACAGCGACGATTCGCGTCATCTATCAACCCCCGGCTCGCGAACAGCGGACATCTCCCTCTTGCCCACCTGTCGTGTACTGCATGCGTTACGAAGTCCTCTGTGCCCGTTTTTCAAAGCGGCCAGGTACGGCAGGGAGTCGCGTTCCGGCTCCGTGAGGTTCCCGCCTACGATCGACGGGTGACGACGAGCGGTCCATCGCGCCTGGGTACCCGGCCGTTGCTCCGGGCCGTACGGGGATTGTCGCTGGCCTGTCACCCGGGGCCGACCGTCGCGGTCACCGTCCTGGTGACCGCGCTGGCCGTCGCGAGCGGGCGCGACGCGGCCGGGTGCGTCCTGGTGGCCGCGGCCGTGTTGACGGGGCAACTCTCGATCGGCTGGTGCAACGACGCGGTGGACGCGGCGCGGGACGCCGCCGCTCACCGCACCGGCAAGCCCGTCGCCTCCGGCGCGGTGAGCGTCCGTACCGTGTGGGTCGCCGCCATCGCGGCGCTGGCGCTCTGCGTGCCGCTCTCCCTCGCCTCGGGACCCGCCGCCGGTGCCGTCCACCTGGTCGGCGTCGCCGCGGCGTGGGCCTACGACCTCGGGCTCAAGGCGACCGCGCTGTCCTGGTTGCCGTACGCGGTGGGGTTCGGCTCGCTGCCGGGGTTCGTGACCCTGGGCCTGCCGGGACATCCGTGGCCCGCCTGGTGGGCGGTGACGGCCGCGGCGCTGCTCGGCTGCGGGGCGCACCTGGCCAACGTGCTTCCCGACATCCCCGCGGACCTCGCCGCCGGGGTGAGGGGCTGGCCGCAGAGGCTCGGCGTCGCTCGCGTCCGCGTCCTGATCCCGGTGCCCCTGCTGGCCGCGACGGCCCTGCTCGTGCTGGGGCCCCCGGGCACTCCGGGCGTGGGCGGCTGGGCCGCCCTGGCCGTGGCGGGGGCCTTCACCGCCGGAGGGCTGGCACTGGGCCGGGGCTCTTCACGTGTTCCCTTCGCCGCGGCGATCGCCGTCGCCGCGGTCGACGTCGTCCTGCTGCTCGCGCGCGGCACCGCCATCACCGCACTCTGACCGGTCCGCACCCGGCCCGTACCCGGCTCGTCGGCTCCCGGCAGGCTCGCATCCTGGTCCGTTCCCGAAGGGATCCGGCCGGTGTGATCGTCCCCCTCGCGGTTCAGCGAGCCGCCGCCGGCGGCGCGGACACCGGACCGTCCCAGGAGATCCGGTAGTCGTGTATCCAGGCCAGCGCGTTCCTCCTGTCCACCTGCCGCATGATGGCGGGGAGCGTGAGGTCGCGGAGAAAGGCGCCGACGGCTCCCGGTGCCTTACCGCTTCCGTTGCGTTTGCCGTGCGCCACGATCCGTTCCACCCTGGCCCGCCGCAGTCTCTCGAAGGCGGCGAACGCCTCAGGGGTGGCAGGGATGTCACGCAGGCACTTGGCCAGCACCACCGCGTCCTCGATCGCCATGGACGCCCCCTGGCCCGACGAGGGTGAGGCCGCGTGCGCGGCATCGCCCAGGATCACCATGCGCTCGTTGAACCACTTCGGCACGGTCGGGAGATCGTAGGTGTTCCAGCCGGCCGGAATGTCGTCCGTCGCGCCGATGATGTCGAGCATCGGCCCGGTGTCGTCTTTGAACAACTCCGTCAGCGTGGCGCGCCAGCGCTCGGGGGTGAGCGCCGCGAGATCCTCGGGGGTGGGCTCGACGGGGCTCGGAGGGTTGGCGAACCACCACACCTGCCCGTCCGGGTGGAGAAGGTAGCCGAAGAAGGCACGCCTGCCGAAGATGAAGTGGTTCGTTCCCGGCTCGCCCGGCACCTCGACGCCGTCGGCGAAGCCGCCCGTGTTCAGCAGTCCGACGTGCCGGGCGCGCGGCGCGCCGGGGTCGATGACGGTGCGTGTGCGCGAGCGGAGCCCGTCGGCGCCGACGAGCAGATCGCCCTCGGCCGTGTCGCCGTCGGCGAAGACCGCCCGCACCCCGTCCGCGGTGATCGAGGCGTCGGTGAGGCGCTTGCCGTAGTGGATCCGCACGCCGCGCCGTACGGCCTCGTCGCGCAGCGCGAGGTAGAGGTCGGCGCGCCTCAGCGTCCGGCTGGGCTGCCGGGTGGAGGCGAGCGGCCTGCCTCGGCCGTTGAGCATCAGCATCCGCGAGGAGTCCATGCCCAGGTCGCGGACGAGGTCGTGCAGGTCGAGGAGGCGCAGGGCCTCGATCCCGTTGACCGCGAGCGTGAGGAAGACGCCCACGCCTTCCGATCCGCGGTCGTAGGCCTCAAAGACCTCGCAGTCCACCCCGGCACGCCGCAGGGCCATCGCCGTCACCGGACCCGCGATGCCCCCGCCGATGATCAGTGCTTTCTTAGTCATAAAATGACTATACATAGAATAACTATTGGATGGCGAGCCCTACGATGTTCGCCATGTCTACGAGGCGATCTCCCCTGGCCATGGCGTTGCTCTCCCTGGTCGTCGAGGCGCCGATGCACGCGTACCAGATGCAGCGTCTGATCAGGGAGCGGCACAAGGACGACGTGGTCAACGTCGCGCAGCGCAACAGCGTGTACCAGACCATCGACCGGCTGCTGCGCGACGGGCTCATCGCGGTCCGCGAGACCTCACGCGAGGAGAACCGCCCGGAGCGGACCGTCTACGAGCCCACCGACGCGGGCCGTGACACGCTGCGGCGGTGGATGCGGACGATGCTCTCCGAGCGGGCCCGCGAGTTTCCCGAGTTTCCCGCCGCGCTCGCCTTCATGCTCGTGCTGCCGCCCGACGAGGTCCGTGCCGCGCTCGAGGAGCGCCTGTCCTTTCTGCGGGCGCGGCTGTCGGAGCTGGAGGCGGACCTGACCGAGGGGGGGAGGTTCCTGCCCCGGGTCTTCCTGGTGGAGTCGGAGTACCAGCGGGCCGTGCTCGGGGCCGAACTCGACTGTGTCCGCGGCCTCGTCGACGACCTGCGCGCGGGCCTGCTCGACTGGGACTACCGCATGTAGTGCCGGAACCGGTGGACGAGAATTCGCCGGGAGTGCCCTCGTCGCGCGAAGGCATTTCGGATGAGCTGTGAATGTGGATCCGGTCGCAAGGGAAACGGGAAGGCGCTTTCGGTGGTACCTGAGAGGTATTTCCGCAAACACAAATAAAGCGACGACCGAAATTGATATGTCAAATACGGGGTGAGGTCGGGTAAGATCAAGCCGTTCTGGCCGGCGATGCTTTGAATCCGGATTTTCGACTTTATTTATAGGTTTTTAGGGTTTTGGGGATGCGGGTCGTCGATGTCCCGCCCCCGGATCCCGCCGGACCCCTCCGATGGCGGGAGCTTCGACGGCTGAGATGGGCGACATATAAAGAATTTCCAGGTCAGGGTGGCTCCTGTCGGGGGACGTGAAGCGATGACCGTCCTCGCCGCACGCGAGTCACGGCCTCCACCGGATCGCGACGCGCACCGCCGGAGCCGTGGAGACGGTGATTATCCGGTGCCCGGAAGACTGCGGGTGACCGTGGGCGCGTACGGAGGATCGGGTGCTCGTTTTCTCAGCCATACCATTTCTGGCCATTGACACCCTTGGCGCATTTAGGGAACATTCTAAAGATTTCCATAGTCCCCGCCATGATCGATAATTTTGTTCCACGAGCCTGAGTAATCCCCGGAAGAATTGATCTCCGGGGTTTCTCGAATGATCGTCAGCGTTCTTTCCTGTCCGCTCCCTGCCCCGTGATCGCGGCGGGGAGTGCGACGGGCAAGTTCACCGCCGCCACCTTCGACACCGCCGGCCCCGCGTGACCATGACCGCGCCGGTGGTGGTGATCACGCACGCCCGGAAGCCATCGACGAGAAAACCAGCCAGCCAGCAACAAGGAGCTCGACGGTGAACAGAAAGAAGGAGGGGCCCGCGCCGGTCCGGCCGCTGCCGGAGAGCGAGGAGGCCGAGGACGCGCGGCTCGCCATACACGGTGGCGCTCCTGTCCGGCGCGTACCCTGGCCCACCTACGACAAGGGGGCCGTCTTCGTCCACCCCGAGGACGAGGAGGCGGCGATCCGAGCCATCCGCAGCCATCTCTACTTCCGCTACGACTACCGATCCCAGCGCGACACCGAGTGCGGCCGGTTCGAGGAGGAACTGTGCCGTTACTTCGGAACCAAGCACGCGCTGGCCGTGTCGAGCGGTACCACCGCGATCGCGCTCGCCATCATGGCCGCGGGGATACCACGGGGTTCCCTGATCGCCTGCCCGGGCTTCACCTTCGTCGCCACCCCCAGCGCCATCGTGCTCGCCGGTTGTACCCCCCTCCTGGTGGAGGTGGACGAGGACCTCCATATGGACATCGAGGACCTCCGCCGCCGCTGGACACCCGACATCAAAGGCATCCTGGTCGTCCACATGCGCGGTTTCGCCGCCGACATGGAGGCTCTGACACGCTTCGCCGCGGAGATGGGCGTGCCGGTGTTCGAGGACGCCGTACCGGCCCTCGGCGCCGAACTGAAGGGCCGCAAGCTCGGCACCTTCGGGCTCGCGGGTGCTTTCAGTACCCAGTCAGACAAGTCGCTCAACTGTGGTGAGGGCGGCTTCCTGGCCACGGACGACAGCGTGCTCTTCGCCCGCGCGGTCGTGCTCTCCGGCGCCTACGAGGGACGCTTCCGGCGGCACTTTCCCGACGGCGAGCCGCCGATCGGCACCGATCTCGACCTGCCGCTGCTCAGCTTCCGCATGGACGAGATCCGGGCGGCCCTGCTGCGCGCGGAGATGGCCCGGCTGCCGCTGCGCCTGGAATGTTTCCACCGCAACTACACCTACGTGGCCTCGGCCCTATCCGGCCTCTCCCGGATCGCGATCCGGCAGCCTGTGGAACCCGGCGCATACCTCGGTGAGGCGTTCATCTTCCGCGTTCCCGGCGTGGACGCGAAATGGTTCGCGAACGCCCTTTGCCGCGAGGGCGTCGACGCGCGCAACCTCGGTTCCGACGAGGACACCAACGTGCGGGTCTTCTGGAACTGGCGGTTCATGTTCGGTGACAAGGACGCCGAGGAGATCAAGGCGCTACTGCCGAACACCACGAGATACCTGGAAGAGGCGGTCGACGTCCCCCTGTCCTCCAGTCTCTCGGCGGAGGACTGCGATCAGCTGATCAGGGCGGTCCGCAAGGTCGCCGCCGCCGTCGCGCCGGACCGCCGCCACGCGCAACCGGCGCGGGCCGTCCTGAGCGACGATCGCGGGTACGCACCCGCTGGTCAGGGCTCAGGTCCTTCGGCGAAACCGGCCGCCGGGCTGGCCGACCCCGCACCCGTGGGACAGTAGCGATGGAGGCCCCCGCGGAAAGGAGCACGATCCCGCGCCTCGCTCTCGTCGGGGTCTTCGGAGGGCTTTTCTGCGGCTACCTGGGTCTCACCGCCGTGATCCCGGTACTGCCCGGCTTCGTCAGGGAGACTTTCGGCGCCGGTGACCTCGCCGTCGGGCTGGTCGTCATGGCGACGGCGCTCACGGCCCTGCTCGTACGGCCCATATCCGGCCACCTCGCGGACCGCTACGGCCACCGTCTTGTCATGCTGGCCGGCGCACTGGTCATCGCCGTCGGAGGCCTGCTCTACTTCCTGCCGCTCGGCCTGGACGGTCTTGTCGCCGTCCGGCTGCTGCTCGGTGTCGGTGAGGCGTCTCTTTTCACCGCGGGTGCCGTCTGGGTCGTGTCGCTCGCGCCGCACCACCGCCGCGGGCAGTTGATCGGGCTCTACGGCATCAGCATGTGGGGCGGGATCTCGGCCGGGACCTTTCTCGGCGCGGCGCTGCTGAACTTCGGGTACGGCGCGGTGTGGGGTTTCAGCGTCGCCGCCGCGCTCACCGGTCTCCTGCTGATCAGCTCGGTCCCCGCGCCGTCAGGGACCGAGCGACCCCGGGCGGGGCAGGACGGTGCGGGACGGAACTGGGGGAGCACCCTGCTGCCGCGGCCCGTACTGTTGCCGGGACTCGCACTCGCGCTCGCCGCCGCGGGATACGCCGGGATCGCCGCCTTCGTCGTCCTCCACCTGCAGGCTCGGGGCGTGTCGTCGGGCGTCGTCGTGCTCAGTACCTTCAGCGCCGTCTACGCCGGCACTCGCCTGTTCATCGGTCACCTGCCGGACCGGCTCGGGCCGCGCACGGTCGCGACCTGGTCCGGCGCCGGTGAGGCCCTCGGCCTGCTGATCATCGCCCTGGCCCCGAACCTGCCCGTCGCCGTGCTCGGCAGCGTGATCATGGGGGTCGGGTTCTCCCTGCTGCACCCGTCGCTCGCCCTGATGGTGATGAACCGTACCGACCCGTCGAGGCAGGGAGCCGCGATCGGTGCCTACACCTCCTTCTGGGACCTGGGCCTGGCCGTCTGGGGGCCGCTGGCCGGAGCGGTCGCGGCCGGGTTCGGCTACCCCGCGGTGTTCGTCGTCGGTGCCGCCTGTGCGGCGACGGCCGTGGCCGTGTCGCTGTGTGTCCGCCGGCCCGACGCGCGGCCGGCGGCCGTGAGTTGAGCCCGTCGAGTCAGGAGTACGCCATCAACACATCAGATCCACCGGGCGCGCCGTCGCTCAGGGTCCTCTGCGTCACCGGCTGGTGCCGTAACGGCAGCACCATCATCGGCAACGTCCTCAACGAGGTTCCGGAGTTCTTCCACGTCGGGGAGATGCACTTTTTGTGGAAGAACGCCGCGGGCATGGGCGCGAACAGCTCGTGCGGCTGTGGCAGGCCACTGACCGAGTGTGACATCTGGTCGAGAATCCTCCCTCTCGACCGGCCGCCCGGGGTCTCGGCGAAGGCCCACGCAGAGATCGTCATTCGCCGCCAGCTGGCCTGCGTGCGGACGCGGCACACCTGGCGCGTGCTCGGCCGCGGGCTGCGCTCCACCGAGATCCGCGAGCACGCCGCCCTGATGACGCGGACCTACCACGCCGTGGCCGCGCTGACCGGCGCACGCGTGCTCGTGGACACCACCAAGATCCCTGGCGAGGCGGCCCTGCTGTCGCATCTCGAAGGGGTGACGCCCTACTACGTCCATCTCGTCCGCGACCCCCGGGCGGTCGCCCAGTCGTGGAGCCGCGAGAAACAGTACTGCTACGTCATGTCGTCCAGGAAGAGCACGGCCTACTGGTACGGCTTCAACGTGGCCTCACAGGCGATCCTCCGGCGCCACCCGGAGCGGTCGATGTTCCTGCGCTACGAGGAGTTCATCGCCGACCCGGCCGGGACGATCGACGCGCTGCTGCGGTTCTGCGGTGCCGACCCCGAGACCAACCCGATGCGGGGCCAGACGATCGAGCTCCACACCAACCACACGGTGACCGGCAACCCGGACCGCTTCAACACCGGCACCACCGTCATCCGGAACCGGGACGACTCCTGGAGAACCGGCCTCTCCATGCCCGCCCGGCTGACCGCGACGACGCTGTCATGGCCGCTCTTTCGGCGCTACGGCTACGGCGGCACACCGCTCACCGGCCGCCCGTGGCGGCGCGGTGCCGGTCCGCCACGGGCGGCCGGTGAGCGTTAGGACCTGGACGGCGGCGGACCGCGTGCACCGGGGGACCCGTAGGACGGATGTCCCGGGCACCGGCGAGAACGGCAAGAACGGCGAGGGAGGAGGACGGTTGGACCTGGGGCTTGAGAACAGGGTCGCGCTCGTCGCCGGTGGCTCCAGTGGCCTCGGCCTGGCGACCGCCATGGAACTGGCGAGGGAGGGCGCGCACGTCGCGATCGGCGCACGCGACCGCGACCGGCTCGCGGAGGCGGAACGGAGTGTGAAGGCGGTGGCACGCGGGCGCGTGCACGCCACGAGTGTCGACGTCACCGACGGGGACGCGGCGCGCCGCTGGGTCGACGAGGTCGCCGCCGGTTTCGGCGCGCTCCACATCGTCCTCGTCAGCGGTGGCAGTCCGCCGATCGGCACGGCCTCACGGTTCGCCCCGGCCGACTATCAGGCGGCCGTCGACAAGGTGCTCTTCCCCGCGGTCGCCCTCGCTCTCGCGGCGCTGCCGCATCTGAAGGCCGCCCGGTGGGGCCGGCTGCTCTTCGTGGCCTCGGAGACGGCGAGCGTCCCCATCGCGCAGCTGGCGCTGTCCGGGGTGACCCGCGCAGCCATCGTGCGGTTCGCCCAGTCGCTCGCCTCGGAGCTCGGCCGCGACGGTATCACCGTCAACGTGCTGGCGCCCGGCGCGACCCGTACACCGCCGGTGGAACGGGCGGCGGCGAAACTGGCCGCGGACGGCGACGTCGAAGCCCAGCTGCGCGTCATGGGCGGGCACAACGCCCTGGGCCGCCTCGCCGATCCGGCCGAGTTCGCCGCCGTGGCGGCTTTCCTCGCCGGGGAGCGGGCCTCGTTCGTCACCGGCGGGCTCCACCTGATCGACGGTGGCGCCAGCGTGGTGGGACCGGAGCCGGCCCACCTCACCTTGGCGAGCAGGGACACCTTCACATGAGGGGCGCGTGGCGGCCGGGGGGTCCCGGCGGGAGGTCCGGATGACAGGACTCGAGACAGGTTTCCCAAGACAGGGTTCCGTAAGACAAGGAAGGCATCCGTGATGTCGAAGACCAGCCACCCCTACACCGAGACGGACGTCCGTGACTTCTTCGACCAGACACTCAGCACCTATCTGAGTTTCTGGGACGGCGACGGTGTCCTGCACACCGGTTACTTCTCGGACGACACCGACGACGACTACCGTGCCGCCGCCGAGCGGACCTCCGACATCCTGGCCGCGGACGCCATGATCGGCGGCTCGTCCTTCGTCCTCGACGTCGGTTGCGGCTGCGGCAACTTCCTCATTCATCTCGCCAGACGGTTCGGCTGCCGGGGAGAAGGGCTCGACCTGAGCGTGGAGCGCGTGAAGTTCGCGCGGGAGGCCCTCGCCGCCGAGGCCGGGCTCGACATCGCGTTCCGCGAGGGCTCGGTCATACAGATGCCCTACGAGGCCGACACCTTCAGCCACGTCGTCAGCCAGGACGCGCTCTGCCTCGTACCTGACAAGCCCGGCAGTCACCGCGAGATCCACCGTGTTCTCAGACCCGGGGGCATCTTCGCCTTCTCCGACTTTCTCCAGCCCAAGGAGGAGATCGGTGAGCGCGCCCGCAAGCACGTCTATGACCGGGTGAGATGGAACAGCGGCTACTCGTTCGTCGGCTACCAGACCGTTCTGCAGGAGGCCGGGTTCGAGATCCTGCTCGCGCGCAACCTGGAGAGTCACATCAGGCAGACCTACCGCGTACTGGGCAGGACGGCCACGGAGCGCGCCGGGGCGACGCAGGACGCCGCGGCCCGCGACTGGATGCTGGCCTTCGCCGAGTCCTGCGCGGAGATCCAGGTCGCCATCGACGACGGTGAGTTCGGCTGGGGGATGTTCGTCGCCAGAAAGCCCGGCACCACCACGTCGTAGCGCCGAACCGCCACGGACACCGACCCACCATCAGTCCCAGACCACGATGAGCGCGGAACCACCACGAGCGAGGAAGCCATGCAGCGTACCGAAGGCATGAAACGGACGATGGCCGAGGTCGTCGCCGAGCGGAAGAAGCAGATGTCGCCGGGCCGGATGTTCGTCGAGGCCTGTATGGACAAAGGACTCGAGGCCTCCGTCGAGTACGACGTGACGATCACCGACTCGCTGACGAGCTCGCGGCGCAAGCCGCGCTATCCGGCACGCAACATGCTCAAGGTCGTCGACCTCTCCAGGGACCCCCGGCGGTACTACTGGCAGGAGAGCCCGCCCCGGCCGGAGGACCCCGTGGTCGACGAGGCCGACCTGAGGCGCGAGGCGGCGAACCGCTTCCACAAGTCGCCGATCCCGGAGCTGTATCCCACCACCGCGTGGGTGCAGGTACCGCCCGGCCTGTGGGAGGACCCCGAGACCTTCGAGTCCTTCATCAACTACCGGTTGATCGTTCGCCTCGGTACGGCCGAGAACCACACCATCATTCGCGGAAAGGGCGGGTTGCTGAACATCCCGGACGTCATACGCATGACGTCGAAGGGGCCGTTCACCTCGACGATCCTCGCGGCCTGCAACGAGGCGGAGCAGATGGGAGGTACGGCCGACGGCCTCATCATCAACCCCGTCGACTACTACCGGTTCATGGGACAGGGCCGTCTGATGGACGACCTGGAGCAGAACGGCGTTTTCATCGTGCGTACGCGCCTTGTCGACCCGGGAACCGCCATCGTCGGGGACTTCGGGCACGGCGCCCAGCTGTTCGACGCCGGTCGTTCGGTGATCCGCTTCGCCGAGCCGCCCCCGGGTACCTTCGCCGAGCCCGGCATCGCGCTCATGGCCGAGATCTACGAGCGGGTCGTGATCAACCTCATGACCAACTTCTTCATCGTGACCCTGTGACCGCGACTCCCGTGAGTGCGACCCCGGGAGCGTGATCCCACGAACGCCGCGAGCCCGGGCCCGTGACCCCGTAGAGGACGACAGATGCCGACAGCACCGCCGCCACACTCGCCGAGCCCGGCGCCCATCCGGAGCGATCCCGACGTCCTCGTCATCGGCGGCGGCGTCGTCGGCCTGTTCTGCGCCTACTATCTACGTCGCGCGGGTCACGGCGTGACCGTCGTGGAACGCGGGCCGGTCGGCGGTCCCCAGTCCTGCTCGTACGGCAACACCGGCTTCGTCGGCACGCAGGGTGCCCTTCCTCTCGCCGAGCCCGGCGTGATGGCCCAGGGGTTGCGCTGGCTCCTCGATCCGGAAAGCCCTTTCTCCATCAGACCGCGGCTCGACCCCGAGCTGCTGTCCTGGCTCTGGCACTTTCGCCGCGCCTGCAACGAACGGGACGCGAAAGCCGGTTTCCGCGTGCTGGTCGACATGAAGAAGCGAAGCCTCGGCATCCTGCGCGAGCTGTGCGCGTCGGGCGACCTCGCCTCCACCTTCACCGCCCAGGGCATGCTCCTCGCGTACAGGACACCGCAGGGGTTCGAGAAGGCGTGCCTGTCGGTGCCCGCTACGGTCGCGAGCGGCGTGCCGTTGCGCGTCCTCGAACCAGGGGAGCTGGGCGCGCTCGAACCGGACGCCGAGTTCGACATCTGCGGGGCCCTGTACAACGAGGAGGGGGCCTACCTGCGGGTTCCCGAGTTCGTCACCGCTTTCGCCCGGATGCTCGAAGGCATGGGCGTCGAGATCCACGAGCGGACCGAGGTCGTCGGCTTCGAGGTCGCGGGCCGCGGGATCCGGCGGGTCAGGACCACGCGAGGGGATCTCGGCCCTCGCGAGACGGTCGTCGCCGCCGGGACGTGGTCGGCGGAATGCGCCCGCGACCTGAACCTCGGGCTCAGGCTCCAGCCCGCCAAGGGGTACTCCGTCACGGTCAAGGCACCGGCCAACGCGCCTCGGCTGCCGGTTCTTCTGGGGGAGGGGAAGGTCGCGCTCGTACCCCTCGGCGACCGCCTCCGCTTCGGCGGAACCCTGGAACTGGCGGGTCTGGACGCCACGATCTCCCGCCGCCGCGTGGACGGCGTCCTGCGAACCGTCCACACCTACCTTCCGAGACTGGAGAGCACCGAGATCCTCGAAACCTGGAGCGGCTTCCGCCCCTGCAGCCCCGACGGCCTTCCCTATCTGGGACGTGTCACCCCCTACCGCAACCTCTCCGTCGCGTGCGGCCACGGCCACATCGGCATGGGTCTCGCGCCGGTCAGCGGCAGGCTGATCGCCCAGATCGTCACCGGAGAACGGCCCGAGACGGATCTCGCGCCCCTGCGCCCCGATCGCTACGGAGGCCGTATCCGGCGCCGGCCCTGACACGGGGACCACGCCCACACCCGTACTCACGACATGACAGAAGCCGGCCCCGGCGCGGCTGCTGTCACAGCGAAGCCCCCCGGGCCCACACCCGTACTCATGGCGTTGACCACCCCCCCTCCGACGGGAGAGAACCCTCATGGCAGCCAAGATGGACACGACGCGCGACGTCACGGTCGGCGTCCTTTGCTGCGACACCGACTTCACCAAGATCCCAGGACACATTCGCAACCGGACCACCTTCGACTTTCCCGTCATCTACCGGGTCGTGGACGGCGCGACGGCGGAACGCGTGGTGACCCAGGCCGACCCCGGTCTGCTCGACCCGTTCATTCACGCCGCACAGGAACTCGAAGCGCGGGGCGCGGCGGCCATCACCGGCGCCTGCGGCTTCCTCGCCATCTTCCAGAGGAAGCTGGCCGACGCGGTCAACGTGCCGCTCTACGCCTCAAGCCTGATCCAGCTGCCCATGGTCCACCGCATGATCCGTTCGGACCGGAAGGTCGGGCTGCTGGTCGCGAAGAAGCCCTCTCTCACCCGGCGTCACCTGGAGGCGGTCGGTGCCGAGCACATCCCGGTCTGCGTCGTGGGCCTGGAGGACCAGCCGGAGTTTCGCGAGGTGATGCTCGAAGGGCGGCGCGCCGAACTCGACGTCGACCGTTTGGGCCGCGAGGTGCTGGGCCAGACCGAACGGCTGGCGAAGGAGAACCCGGACATGGGGGCGCTCGTCATCGAATGCACCGACGTGGTGCCTTACGCGCACGAGATCCAGGCGCAGCTCGGCATGCCGGTCTTCGACATCGTGACGCTCACCCAGATGGTTCACCGGAGCCTGACCCGCAGTCCTTTCGGTCCCCCCGGACCCGCAGGGAACACGTGACCGCGACGGGACGTAATACACCGGTATTTTTGCCGATGCCATTGTTCTGGCCGCGAGTGGTCACCTCGTTGCCGTTGAGCAAGTGTGGTGAAAGTAAGGTGGAGCTGGTCGACTTCCGTGACGCCACCGGGGGCGCCGGGCACGCCTAGGTCGTCGTGGGGCGCGGTGAGGGCGATGTGGGCGATGTGGGCGATGTCAAGTCTTACGGGTCCGACTGCTTCTTCGTCGACCAGTGGTACGCCCGTCACAAGAGCGGCACGCCGGATGTCCAGGGGCGGACGATGCTCTCCGAGCGGGCCCGCGAGTTTCCCGCCGCGCTCGCCTTCATGCTCGTGCTGCCGCCCGACGAGGTCCGTGCCGCGCTCGAGGAGCGCCTGGCCTTTCTGCGGGCGCGGCTGTCGGAGCTGGAGGCCGATCTGACCGAGGGGGGAGGTTCCTGCCCCGGGTCTTCCTGGTGGAGTCGGAGTACCAGCGGGCCGTGCTCGGGGCCGAACTCGACCATGTCCGCGGCCTCGTCGACGACCTGCTGAGGACTACCGCCTATGACGTCCTCCGCATTTCCAGGGGGCGGCCGGTGGAAGGCGGCGGGCGACTCGTGAGGTGAAGCCCATGCCTGATCGCTCAGAGTGACGACGGAATGGCGCCTGGGGCGGAGAGACGAACCCCCTTACGGGGCGCGCGACGAATTGTCCGAAAGTCGAGTTGCGGAACCGCTATTTGGGAGGGGGCGTATGACGGCGCCTCCGTCTAGAAGTATGTTCGGAAGTTGAATTTTGTATAAGGGTTCACCTGGGCATTCGTGTGCGTCTCCAAACCTGTTTTCGAGGGCGGCGGGCAAAAAGATCACATTTTCGTATATTTAGCGCCATTGGAGAAGGTGCTGCCATACTGTGTGGGAGCGCTCCCGCGGCCTGTGCCCGGAGCACGTGAACCATCCCGGATCGCCCTTCGTCTGGAAGAAAGGTGCCGATTCTTCATGACGGCACGTGACGAAAGCCCGTCATCCCGGTCGCTCCTGGACGGGAACGTCACCACGAGTCGACCCGAGCCCGTCTCCGACGTCGTCCTTGGCGGGCGGCGTCGATGGGCCCGGCACATATGGTGGCTGTCTCTGGTCGCCGGGGCGGCCGGTGCCGCGTTCGTCTGGCTGGCGACCCCGCACGCGCGGGAGATCCAGACGGCATGGGAGCTCGTGGCCAAGCTGCTCGCGTTCGCCTGCCTGTGTGTGGCCATCGCGTTCTTCCCGTGGGTGTCGCCGCGCCTGCAGTGGCTGGTCTACATCCCGTTCGTCTTCTTCACCGGCTACATGATCCCGCGGATCAGCTGGTTCTACTATGGCGACGTCGCACGCGCGCAGGGTGACAGTTTCTATACGCACCTCTATCTGCTGCTCTATCCGGCGATCGTCCTCACGGTCGCCGCCGCCTACCGGATCGGGGGCGGTAGTCCGGGCCGCTGCCTGAAAATCATGGCGACCGGCGTCGTCATCCTGTTCTCGGGGTTTCTCGACCTCATGTGGTTCGTCGTCAACCCGGTGGCGATCCCCGAGGTCATCGACGCCCCCCACATCAACCTGTTCACCGGCGGTCCGATCTCGTACGGCGCGACCATCCTGTTCGCCCTCGCGCACGTTCCGATCGCCATCGGGATCCAGCTGCTTCCCCTGGATCGCTGGATCGCCCGCCTGCTGGGGGCCGGGGAACTCGCGCCGGTCCGGTAACCGGCTCCGGCGGATCCATCTCGTCATGGCCGTCATGCCCGTATCTGAAGCCCTTCCGGGAGGTGAGATTTGCCGAACACGCATGTCGGGGCCCGCAGCGTCGACATCTCGGTGGCGGCACCCGCGTACAACGAGGCGGACAACATCGCAGCGGCGGTGACGGAGTGGCGCGACTACCTTGAGCGGCACCCGGCGGTCGGCGCGTGGGAGATCGTCGTATGCGACGACGGGAGCAGCGACGCGACCGGAGCCATCCTCGCGGCACTGCGAGCCGACTGCCCCGAGCTCGTCGTCGTCTCGTTCGACCGCAATCGGGGCGCGGGCGCCGCGATCGCCGCCGCGATCGCCCACACCCGGCTGGACTGGGTCGTGCTGCTCGACTCGGACGGCCAGTTCCCGATCGCCAATCTCGACGCGTTCATCCCGCGCATCCAGGCCGGTGAGGCGCTCGCCTTCTCCGGTGCCCGGATCAGGAAGGCCGACGGCCTGCCCTACCGGTGGGGGTCGGCGGCCAGCGGCGCGGTCAGCAACGCCCTGCTCCGCACCCGCTACCGTGACTTCAATTCGATCTTCAAGGTGGTCAGCGGCCCGCTGTTTCGCGCCCTGCCGCTGGAGTCCGGTGGGATGAACTGCTCGACGGAGATCACGGCGAGAGTCGCCGAACTGGGTCATACCTGGATGGAACTCCCCATCGAGCACCGGCAGCGCGGTGGCGGCAGTCGCGGCTGGCGGTTCTGGAAGGGAGCGTGGGACCGTGCGCTGTTCGTGGGCTACGTGGGATACCGCAACTGGCTGCTGCGCCGGGGCGTCCTGCGCGCACCAGGCCCGTCCGCGGCACCGCCACGGCCGGCGGCAGCCCGTGTGACGGAGGAGACCCGATGAGCGCTCCTCCACACCCTCTGAGCGCGGTCACCATGTTCAGCGGCGGGCGCGGCGGGGCCAGCATCGCGCGCCGGCTGCTGAGCGTCCCCGGGCTCACCCTGTCCCTGGTGATCAACGGGTACGACAACGGACTGTCCACCGGCGCGCTGCGGCGTTATCTCCCGGGGATGCTCGGGCCGTCCGACTTCCGGAAGAACTGCCTGCTCCACCTCGACCGCGGCGATGCGCATCAGGCCGCGCTGATGTCCGTCCTCGAACATCGCCTGCCGGCCGGGATCACGCCGGAGCGTCTCGGGGACCTCATCGACGAGATCGCCTCGTCCGGGCGGCGCGCGGGTCGTCCGCCGGCCGGCTCGGTCTCCGGCACGCCGTTCGACGCGCTGCGGCCGGAGGCGCGAGAGGAGATCACGCGGGACCTGCGCCTGTTCGCGCGCCGGCTCGGCGCGGAACCGTACGGGATCGACCTGGGCGACTGCGCGCTCGGCAACCTCGTGTTCGCCGGTGCGTATCTGCGCGCGGGGGAGGACTTCAACGCCGCCGTCCGCTCCTGCGCCCACACGTTCGGCTCCCCGGTCCGGCTGCTGAACGTGACCGGCGGTGAGAACGCCTTCCTCGCCGCGCTCAAGCGAAACGGCCGCCTCCTGGCCGACGAGGCCGACATCGTCGCGCCGCAGGACGGCGAGGCGATCACCGACCTGTTCCTGCTTCGTCAGCCGATCGGCCGCCGGTTCCGGGCCGAGTTGGAGGGGCTGCCCGCCGCACGGGTGCGGGAGGTCCTGGCACCCCATCGCGCCGACGTCACGCCGAGCCAGGAAGCGCTGGACGCGATCAGGGACACCGACCTCCTCGTGTACGGGCCGGGCACCCCGCACTCGTCGCTCCTGCCGAGCTACCTGACGCCGGGCGTCACGGACGCGATCGCGGCGAGCCGGGCCGTGGCCAAGGTGTTCGTCGTCAACATCCGGGACGACCACGACATCCAGGGGCTGACCGCGCCCGATCTGGTCGACCTCACCCTGTCCTATCTCGGTGACCCCCGTAACGAGCGGGGCACCGTCACCCATATCCTGTGCCCCACCCCCGGCACACCGTCAGACGGCCTGCCGCCCATGCCCCCGGCGCCGCGAGCCGTGATCGACCGCGGTGAATGGGCCGGGGCGCGGTGGGTCACGGCCGACCTGGAGGATCTCGGACGTCCGGGGGTGCACGGCGGCCGCAGCACGGTCGACGCCCTGATGGCCATCTGCGGCGAGGCGGCGCTGGCGGGAGCCGAGTGACCCCCTCGCAGGCCGGCGTGGTGGCCGGCCGCCGGACGTGGTTGTGCGACCTTGACGGCACGATCGTGGACTCCTGCCCGGCGCACGAGGCCGCGTTCCTTCAGGCGATCACGGAGATCGCGCCCGGCGCGCTCGCCTCGTTCAGGTACGCCGACCACACCGGTGCGAGCACCGCCGAGGTGGCGTCACGGCTCGTCCCCGGCGACACGGGCGCGGCCGAGCGACTGACCCGGCGCAAGCAGCGGCTCTACCACGAGTACGTCGAGGCGGGAATGGTCACCGTGCTGCCCGGTGCCCGCCGTCTCCTCGGACGCCTCACGGAGGACGGCCGCACGGCGTACCTGGTCACCAGCGGCAGCCGCGGGTCGGTCGAGCGGGTCCTGGCGGCCTGCTCCCTGGACGGCTACTTCCGGGCCGTCCTCACCGGCGACGACGTCACGGTGAGCAAGCCCGATCCGTGGTTCTACGCGTACGCCTGCCGTCGCTGGGCCGTCGACCCGGCCGACGCCGTGGCCGTGGAGGACTCCGCGCACGGGGTGGCGTCCGCGGTCGGCGCCGGGCTGGTGACGCTCCAGGTCCACGCCGCCGAGCCCGCGGCGGGGGCGATCGCCGTATCGGACCTTGACGAGATCGTGTCCATCTTCCACCAGGAGTAGCGGTGAGCGAGCGCGTCTGCGCGGTGATCCCGGCGGCCGGGCGTGGTGTCCGGCTCGGATTCGGCATCCCGAAGATCATGGTCGAGATCGCCGGCGGCGTCACCGTCTGGCACCTGCTCCACCGGCGGCTACGGTCCCGGACCGAGCACGTCCACGTCGTCGTCTCCCCCGAAGGCGAGGCCCCGTTCCGGGACCTCGCGGCCGAGGAGATCGGGAGCGGTGCCGTCTCGGTGAGCGTTCAGGACGAGCCGACCGGCATGGGAGGGGCCATCTTCGGCGCCGCCCCGCACTGGGAGCCGTACGACGCGATCCTCGTGGTCTGGGGTGACCAGGCGAACCTGTCCTCGGCGACCGTCCGTCGCGTCGTGGCCGCCCATCGAGAGGGCGGGCTCACGATTCCACTGGTGCCGATGGCGGATCCGTACGTCGAGTACGAGGTCGCCGGTTCCGCGCTCGTACGAGTGCGGCAGTCGCGCGAGGGCGACGAGTGCCGCCCCGGCGGGCTCAGCGACGTCGGCGTGTTCTGTCTCGGCACGGACGGGCTGCGGGAGGAGTGGACGCGCTATCTGCGTGACGCCGCCCCGGGCGCCGTCACCGGCGAGGTCAACTTCCTGCCGTTCCTTCCCTACCTGTCGCAGGTCGCCGACCGGCCGCTGACCGTGGTGCCGGTGGACGACCCCGGCGAGGCGCGCGGCATCAACACCCAGGCCGATCTCGACTTCGCCCGGCGGGTATACCTGCGGGACACGGAGGCCGGCGGCCGATGCGCGAGATGACCGCCCGGCTACGCCCCGTCTACGTCGTCTGCGCCGAGGTGCCGCCGGATGTCGTCGGCGGGCTCGGGCGGTACGCCGAGCGGATGATGGCCGCCATGCGGCATCTCGGCACGTCCGTCGAGGTGTTCGGAGCCACCGCGCGGCACGGGGCGCCGCGAACGGAGCGGATCGGCGACGTCACCCTGCACCGGGTGCGCACACTCGGCGGTGGCCGGGCAGGAGGCACCTCCCGGACACCGGCGGTCGTCCTGCACGTTGCCCGGATGATCGGGATACTCGTGTTCAACGTGCGTGTCACGGTCCGCATCCTCAGGGCCGGTGCCAGGTCGTCGGGGTCGGTCGTCGCCGTGCACGACTGGATGGGCTGCGTCGCCGGGATCCTGTGCCGGGTCCTCGCGCGCACCCCGGTGGTGTTCCACGTCCACACTCGTGAGCTCAACGCCGGCTCTTCCCAGCGCCGGTCCGTGGTGGCGGCGGGCATCGCCGCGCTGGAGACCGTCCAGGCACGGCTGGCGCACCTGATCGTGGTGCCGAGCGTCGGGATGCGCGACGATCTCGTGGCGTGCGGATGGCCACCCGACCGGCTGCGGGTCATCCCGCACGGCTTCGAAGACCCCGAGCTGTTGCGGCTGGCCGCTCTCACCGGCGACGAGCGCGACCGGCTCCGCATGGCGGTTCGGCGCCGTTACCTGCCCGGTGGCGAGGGACGGCTCGTGGTGTTCGCCGGTCGGCTCTCGCCGCACAAGGGCGTCCGCACACTCGTCCGGGCGGCTTCGCCGATCGTCGGGAAACGCGACGACGTGCGGATCGTGCTCATCGGCGCGCAGGCTCCACGCACCGACGAGAACGCGGAGGTGGCACGGCTGATCGACGATACGGGCGTCGGCCGCCACGTGGTCGCCGGGTACCGTTTCCTCGGCTCCGCCGAGGTGTTCGCCCATTTCCTGGCCGCCGACGTGTGCGCGTTCCCGTCCACGTACGAGCCGTTCGGCCTGGTCGCGATCGAGGCGATGGCGCTGGCCCGGCCCGTGGTCGTCGGCCCCGGCTACTCCCCGGAGGTGGTGGGGGACGGAGCGGTCCGGTGCGGGCACGACTCGCCGGAGGAACTGGCCGACGCGCTGCTGCGGTGCTTGGACGACCGGCGGTTCGCGTCCCGGCTCGGTGAGCGCGGCGCCGCCCATGTCCGCGAGCGGTACATGTGGGCACGGACGGCCGAACTCACCTTGGCGGCGTACGCCGAGCTGGCCCGGTGACACGCCTGCGACCGGCCGAAGACCTGCGCGCCCGCTTCGCGCGGGTCGTCGACGGCCACCGCTGGGCGGCCGGGCCCACGATCGTGAGCACCCTGGCCAGCGGCACCGCTGCGGCCACCACGCTGGTCATCGCGAGGGGGATCGGCGCCGCCGCGTTCGGCCACTTCACCGTCGTCCTGTCGATCGCGCTGATCGCCACCGTCGCCATGCTCACCAGCCTCAACTACGTCATGTTCCAGGAGTTGCCGCGCGCCGAACCGGCGGACCGGCCGGCCCTGGTGACGACGGCGCTCTTCTCGACGCTGGTGCTCGGGGCGGTCCTGCTCGCCGCCGGGATGCTGGCCGCGCCGCTGCTGACCGCGGCGCTCGGTGTCGACACCCGTACGTTCGCCTTCGGCCTGGCACTGGCGCTGTCGATGACCGTGAACCAGCTCACCGAGAGCTTTCTTCGCGGGCTGAAGAGGTTCAGGCTCGTGGCCGCGCTCAAGCTGGCCGTCGCCGTGGCCTACCTGGCCGGTTCCGCGTACTGCCTGCTCGTGCTCGGGATCGGGGACGCCGAGGTGTACCTGGGCGCGCTCATCGTGACGAACCTCGTCTTCGCCGTCGTGGCAGTGGCCGGGTCCGAGGTGGCGCCGCGCTCCTGGTCGCCGGCCCTCGCGAGGTCGCTCTACCGGCACGGTGCGTACGTGACCGTCATCGCCGCATTCACCGCCGTGCTCTTCGGCGTCGATGTGATCTTCCTCAACCACTGGGCAGGGCAGGCCGACGTCGGGGTGTACTCCCTGTACAACGGTTTCCCCAAGCGGCTGCTCGGCGTGGTGTTCATCGACGGGATCGGCCTGGTACTGCTGCCGATGCTGGCCACGGCGGCCAAGCCCGCTCTGATGCGCAGGATCGCGCGGCTCGCGCCGGCCGTCGCGGGAGCCGCGGCGGTCCTCTCCTTCGCGGCCAGCCTGGTGTTCTTTCTCGTGATGGGCGAGGAGTATCCGTACTCGGTCGGGCTGATGGCACTGGCGGCCGTGGGCATCGGCGCGCACACCGTCTTCAACCTCTACTTCCTCGCCCTGTCGATGGACGGGGTGCGGGGTGCCAAGGTGTTCATCGCCTGCCTCGCCGCAGGGACGCCCGCCGCGCTCGCCTGCCAGGCGGTGTGCATCGCCTGGTGGGGGCTGATCGGAGGGCTGGCGGCGTTCGCCTTCAGCAATCTCATCCTGGTGGCCGTCGTGGCGACCGCGGCCGGCCGGGTGTACCGGCCGGACGGCCCGGTGGCGGTCACCCCATCCACAGAGGAGGCCGATCGATGAGGATCGCCTACATCGTCAACCAGTATCCACCGAACATCACCGCCGGGCTCGGCCGTTACGTCGAGCTGATCACGCCGTACCTGGCCCGCGACCACCGGCTGGCCGTCTTCACGCTCAACGACGGCCACCAGTCCGTGCACGAACGGGGTGAGGGCGTCACCGTCTACCGTCCGCTCGGCCGCCTCCTCGGCGCGATCGGCCGCCGCCGGCGGCTCAACCGCACCCGGGGCGCCGAGTTCGCCCTGCTCGCGCTGAACGTCGTGGTGAGCAACTGGCGGTACTTCCTGCGGTTGCGCCGTGCGGGCCGGGATGAGCGGCCCGATCTGGTCGCCGTGCACGACTCGACGAACTTCCTGTGCGGACTGCTCTGCCACTACGTGCTGCGTCTGCCGGTCGTCTTCCATGTGCACACCACCGAGTACGGCGTCGCGGCGCAGCGCACCATCACCGACCCGCTGAACGTGTTCGCCGCCATCGAGCGGTGGCTGGCGCGGATCTCCCGGCGGGTCGTCGTCGCCACCCCGGAGGTGCGCGCGGAACTGACCGCCGCGGGGTGGAACCGAGCGCCGATCGATGTCGTGCACCTGGGGGGCACGTACGAACGGGTGCTCGCCGACCCCGCTTTCGACCGCGACGGGCTTCGTGCGGGAGCCGCCGCCCTGCGGACCCGGCTCGGCATCGCCGCCGAGGACCCGGTGCTGTTGTTCGTCGGCCGTATCGAACGGCAGAAGGGCGTCTATCCGCTGCTGGAGGCCATGCGGAAGATCGCGCCCGCGGTCCCCGGCCTGCGCCTGGTGATCGTGGGGGAGGGGGACGACGTGGGTGTGACACGGATCGTCGCGGAAACGGGCCTGGAAGGGCGTGTCCTGACGTCCGGCGGGTTCGTCGACGGCAAGGCACTCCTGGAGTTCTACGAGATGGCCGACGCCTGTGTCTTCCCCTCGCTCTTCGAACCGTTCGGCCTGGTGGCCACCGAGGCGATGGCACTGGCCAAACCCACGATCCTCGGCGACGGGTTCTCCCGAGTCTTCCTCGGTGACCCCGACCGGCCCGCCGTCCGTTTCGTACGGAGCGCCGACCCCGGCGACATCGCCCGCGTCGTGGTCGAGATCATGACGGACCCGGAGTTGCGCCGCACGCTCGGCGTCCGGGGAGAGAGGTTCGTCAGGGAGAGCCTGAGCTGGAGCAGAGCGGCCGACGAGACGCTCGCGGTCTACCGCGTCGCGCTCGAAGGAGCGCCGGCAGGACCGGCTCGGAATCTCGACCGTACGACCCGGGCTTCGAACGGCTCCTAGCGGGTCAGCGCGCCATCGCCGGTCGACAAGTGATCGCTTTTTTGAGGTGGGCGCGGCCGAGCGGGCGGCGAACGCGGAGCTCCGCCGCCCGCGGTCGGCGACGGAGCTTCGAAGGTGCGGGATCAGCCCTTGTAGTTGAACACCTGGCGCAGAGTGTGCTGGACCGCCACCAGATCCTTCTGGTCGGCCATCACCTGGTCGATCGACTTGTACGCCTGCGGGTGCTCGTCCACCAGGGCGGCGGCGCGGTCCGCGTTCCAGGTGCGGCCGCGCATCGCCTCGGTCAGGGAGGAGGCCGTCAGCTCACGCTTCGCCCGGCTGCGTGACATCCTGCGGCCGGCTCCGTGGGAGCAGGAATTGTAGGACATCGGGTTGCCGAGTCCGCGCACGATGTACGAGCGCGTCCCCATGGAGCCCGGGATCACGCCCTCGTCGCCGGTGTCGGCCTTGATGGCTCCCTTACGGGTGATCCACAGGTCCTTGCCCTCGTGCGTCTCCCGCTGCGTGAAGTTGTGGTGGCAGTTGATCGTCCGAAGCCGCCGGCCCTTGCCGACGACCCGGAACAGGGCGTCGCCCAGCACCTTGTCCATCCGGGCACGCGAGGCCATGGCGTAGCGCTGCGACCACAGCATGTCCTCGATGTAGGCGGTGAACTCCGGCGTGTTCTGCACCAGGTAGGCCAGGTCCGGATCCTCCAGGCCGACCGCCTGCTTCCTCATCAGCTTCTTGGCGTCGACGATGTGCTTGGTCGCGAGCAGGTTGCCGATGCCGCGTGAGCCCGAGTGCAGCACCGTCCAGACCCGGTCACGTTCGTCGAGGCAGACCTCGACGAAGTGGTTGCCGGACCCGAGGGTGCCGAACTGCAGGGACACCTTCTTCTCCTGCTGGGGGGTGAGGTCGGTGTGCGGGCGGCCGAGGTCGCCGAGCGCGCGGTCCATGGACGGGTCGTCGTGTCCCTTGCCGACACCGGCGGGAATTCGCCGCTCCACCAGCGGCATCAGGGCGTCGAGGGTGTCGGGCAGGTCGGCGGCGGTGAGCGTGGTCTCGGTCGCGACCATGCCGCAGCCGATGTCGACGCCGACGGCGGCCGGGATGATCGCTCCTTCGGTGGGGATGACCGATCCGACCGTCGCGCCGATGCCGACGTGCGCGTCGGGCATGAGGGCGACGTGTCCGGAGACGATCGGCAGGCGGGCGGCGCGCGCGGCCTGCATGATCGTACCTTCGTCGATCTCGCTGGCCCACGACACCAGGTTCGGTGCGGGCTGGTTCGGCATCATGATCTCCTTGGTTGCGAGATCCAGTCTGCCCACGTTCCTCGTGAGATCCCACTCATTTTACCGGGCGCTGTAGGTCATGATCGTTTAGACGTCAGGAATCAACCGTCACACGATGATGTTGGGACAACGAGGCCCATTGAAGGGCGGAAGGAGGGCGGCCGTAGGCTGGCCCTCTGTTCCAGACAAGTGAGCAACTGGGAGGTGGCGTCCGGTGTTGCAGGATTCCTTCGGGCGTGTGGCGACCGATCTGCGGGTGTCCCTCACCGACCGCTGCAACCTGCGCTGCTCCTACTGCATGCCACCCGAGGGCCTCGAATGGCTGCAGAAACCCGACCTGCTGACCGCCGACGAGATCGTCCGGCTCGTCACCATCGGGGTGGAGCGACTCGGCATCACCGAGGTCCGCTACACCGGTGGTGAGCCCCTGCTCCGCCGCGAGCTGGTCGACATCGTGGCCCGCACCACCGCACTCGACCCCGCCCCGCAGGTCTCGCTCACCACCAACGGGATCGGGCTGAGCCGGCTGGCGGCCTCCTTGGCCGGCGCGGGTCTGCACCGGGTCAACGTCTCCCTCGACACCCTCGACCGCGAGACCTTCAAGAGGCTCGCCCACCGCGACCGCCTGTCCGACGTCCTCGAAGGGCTGGAGGCGGCCGACGCCGCCGGGCTGCGACCGGTCAAGGTGAACGCGGTGCTGATGCGCGGGATCAACGACCACGAGGCCGTGCCGCTGCTGCGCTACTGCCTGGAGCGGGGCTACGAGCTCCGGTTCATCGAGCAGATGCCGCTGGACGCCCAGCACGGCTGGCGCAGGGAGAACATGATCACGGCTGACGAGATCCTCGCCACGCTCAAGGCCGATGTCGACCTCACCGACGCCGACTCGGCGGAGCGCGGCAGCGCCCCGGCCGAGCTGTTCCTCGTCGAGGGCGGCCCGGCCAGAGTAGGGGTGATCGGCTCGGTCACCCGTCCGTTCTGCGGGGCGTGCGACCGTGTGCGGCTCACCGCCGACGGTCAGATCCGCAACTGCCTGTTCGCCACCGACGAGTCCGATCTGAGGGCCGCGATGCGCGCGGGCGCCGGTGACGACGAGATCGCCGAGCGCTGGCGATCCGCGGTCCGGATCAAGAAGGCCGGTCACGGCATCGACGATCCGACCTTCCTGCAGCCGTCCCGCCCGATGTCCGCCATCGGTGGCTGACGTCCCCGCCAGAAGACCCGGAGGTGTCCGATGACCGCCCGTCACGACGCCTGCATCCTGGCGGGCGGTCTCGCGCGAAGGCTCGGCGGCCGGGACAAGCCGGGCCTGCGCGTCTTCGGCCGCCCGCTGGTCGAGTCGGTGGCCGCCGCCGTGCCCGGCGCGGGACGGCTGATCGTCGTCGGACCGCCCCGCCCCGGACTGCCACACGCGATCTTCCGGCGTGAGGACCCGCTCGGTGGCGGCCCGGTGCCGGCGCTGCGGGCCGGCCTGGTCGAGGTGAACGCGCCATGGGTGGTGCTGCTCGCCGCCGATCTCCCGTTCCTGACCGGCGAGCACGTGCAGATGCTGCTGGACGCCGCGGGGGCGGGGACGAGCGGGCCGGGAGCCGTGCTCGTCGACGACGGCGGGCGCGAGCAGTGGCTCGCCGGGGTGTGGCACACGCGGAGCCTGGCGCGGGCGCTCGACCGCTACGAGGGGCGGTCGTTGCACGGGCTGCTCGCCCCGCTCCGCCCGGTCACGGTTCACCTCACCGGGCAGCCGTGGTTCGATTGCGACACCATGGACGATCTACAGCGGGCCCGGGCAGTGAAGCCGGGCCCCGGCGGAGGCGCGGATTCCGGCGACGGGCGCGAGAGCGGCGACGGCACGGGACGGACGCGACCGCGGACGAGGAGCGAGAGTTGAACGTGATGAAGGAATGGACCGCGCTGGTCTGCCGGGAGCTGGGCATCGATCCCGCGACGGTGGACCGTGACGAGGTGCTGGACCTGACCAGGGAGGTCGCCCACGGGGTGGCCCGGCCGGCCGCGCCGCTCACGGCCTATCTGCTCGGGGTGGCCCAGGGGGCGGGTACGGCGCCGCCGGACATCGTGGAGAGGCTGACCGCGCTGGCGCGCAACTGGGAGCAGGCGACCACTGAGACGCTGGGCGACAAATAGCGCCAAAGAAAAGGCGCTTTGTTGTTAAAGTCCGGGAAAAGGGCGACGCCGGGTGGTTACGGGGGCAAACCACCCGGCGTCGCTTCATCGGCGTTCCGACGGGGGCCCGGAACGCCGGCAACAGTGCCCCGACGGGGGACCAGGGCACTTGGCTAAAGCGTACACCTACTACCCTTGGAGTGCGTCAAGACTTAGTCACGACCCGATCTCGCGTCGGTGGCGTGGAATCTGGTTTTGCCCGGAATCTTCCACGTCAGGGGCATGCGGGACCCCGCGCGGCGGCCCGTTGGCCCCGATCACGGCAATGTATGGTAAAAAGATCGCCCCGGCGAAGAGCAGCAGCCGGACGGGCATCGGAGCGGGCACCGTGAAGGCGAGGACCAGGCAGATCAGCCGGATCCCCATCTTGATGAAGTAACTCTTCTCGCGCTTGCCGATGTCGGCGCTCAACGAGGGTTGGGCGTCCGTCACCTGATGAACCACCGGACGCCTGCGCCATCCCTTCACGATTCCCAATCTAGGCCTCATATCGGCTGGGTGCGAACGGTCATGTAACCATGGCTTTCCGGGAAGAAGCAGAGGATGACAGATCGAACGTACCGGGTGACCGAGATAGTCGGCACTTCGGGGGAGAGCATCGAGGCCGCCGTACGCAATGGGGTCCGCCGGGCCTCCCAGACCCTGCGGCACCTTGACTGGTTCGAGGTGACCGAGATCAGGGGGCACATCGAGGAGGGAGAGATCGCCCACTTCCAGGTCGGCATGAAGATCGGATTCCGCCTGGAGGACGACTGAGCCTGTACGGCGGCCGCCCGGTGACGCAGACTGCCTGAATGGAAGAGACTCGGGCCGCACGGACGAGAAGACCGCGCGGCGCGGCGGGAATAACGGTACGTGCCGCGCTGGCCACCGCGCTGATCCTCCCGGCCGGCTGCGCCACCCCGGCGGGCGGCGCGCCCACCGCCACCGGGGCCGTCTCACCGGGCACCCCCGCCGCCACCGACGCCGGGCCGAGGGCCGAGGCGGAAGGGGAATCACCGCTGCGCCAGAGCACCACCGACGTCGCGCGGACGATAGGCAGTCTCCGCAGGATCGACGATCTACCGCTGTACGAGATGACCTTCCACGGCTCGTACGACCGCGAGGCCCCCCTCGGGGAGGAGGAGTTGGCGGGACGCGCCGACGGCTGGGCCTGCTCCCTGTTCGCCCTCGGCGGCGACCGGCCGCTGTTCGGCAGAAACTTCGACTGGGACCCCAACCCGGCGCTGATCGTGCACGCCGACCCGCCCGACGGCTACGCCTCGGTCTCCGTCGTCGACCTGTTCCATCTGATCGGAGGCTCCACCCCGCCGGATCTGTCCGCCGCGCCCGCCCGCCGCAGGATGGCCCACGCGGTGCTCGCCCCCTTCGACGGGGTGAACGAGAAGGGCCTGGCCATCGGTATGGCCACGTCGCCCGAGGGCGGGCTACCTCCTCCTTCTCCCGGCCGCCCCGACGTCGGCAGCGTGCGCGTCATCAGGATCATGCTCGACAAGGCGGCGACCGTGGACGAGGCACTGGCGATCATGCGCCGTTACGACGTCGACTTCACGATCGGGCCGCAGGTCCACTACCTCATCGCCGACGCGGCGGGCAGATCGGCCGTCGTGGAGTACGCCGGGGGCAGGCTCAACGTGATCGACGACCGCATGCTCACCAACTTCGGCATGACCGGCACCTCCACTGCCCAGCGCCGGGCCGACCCCCGCTACCGTGCGCTCGCCGAGGGACTGCCCGCCGCCCGCGATTGGCGCGACGCGATGGGCCTGCTCCGGAAGGTGGCCCAGGCCCACACCCGCTGGTCGGTCGTCTACGACCTCACCGACGCCACCGCCCGCGTGGTGGCGGGCCGGCGCTGGGACACGGTGCACACCATCCCGCTCGTCCAGCGCTGAACGGCCCGTCCGGTGTGGGGAAGGGGAGCCGGACCTAGCTGGCCTGACTCACCGTCGACATGTTGAAGTCGGGCACCCGGATCGGAGGCATGATCGCGCGGTTGAAGTAGTCGCTCCACTCGCGCGGCAGGGTCTGCTCGGAGGCGCCGATCTCGGTGAGGCGCCGGAGCAGGTCCACCGGGCTCTCGTTGAAGCGGAAGTTGTTCACCTCGCCCACGACCTCGCCGTTCTCCACCAGGTAGACGCCGTCGCGGGTCAGGCCGGTCAGCAGCAGCGTCTGCGGGTCGACCTCGCGGATGTACCACAGGCAGGTGAGCAGCAGGCCGCGCTCGGTGGAGGCGATCATCTCCTCCAGCGACCGCCCGCCCTCGGGGCCCCGCATGATCAGGTTGTCGACGACCGGGGTCACCGGCAGACCGGTCAGCTCGGCCGAGTGCCGGGTCTGCAGCAGGTTGGCCAGCCTGCCACCGGAGATCCAGTCGGTGGCGGCGAGCGGCAGCCCGTTGTCGAACACCGAGTTCTCCCGGCCGGAGGCGTGCGCCACCACGAACGGCGAGCACTCGACGCCCGGCGCCGACGGGTCGCTGTACAGGCGGATCGGCGACATCGGCGACGCGGAGAGGACGTCGCCGACGCGGGTGCCGCCACCGGGCCTGGAGAAGACCGTACGTCCCTCCATCGCGTCGCGCGCTCCGGCCGTCCAGTACAGGTAGGTCATCAGGTCGGCGACGGCCGTCGGAGGCAGCAGCGTCTCGTACCGGCCCGCGGGCAACTCGACGCGATTCTTCGCCCACTCCAGGCGCTGGGCCAGTGAGGCGTCCAGGGCCGCCACGTCGACGTCGGAGAAATCGCGGGTGGACACACCGGTCCACGCCGAGCGTCGCATGTCGGAGGACTTGGCGTTGAGCTCCAGGCGGCCGGTGGGCTGGGTGTGCCGCAGCCGGGCGCCGGTCGAGGTGCCCACGAAGGTCGTCGTGACGGTGTGCTCGGCGAATCCGTACAGCCTGCGCCCGCCCGCCTCGGCCGTGGCGAAGGCCTCGCCCAGGGCGGGGGCGAAGGCGCCGAACACCCCGATCGAGGTCGGCTCGGCGGGGGCCTCCCAGTCGGCGGAGCGGGTGCCCTCCAGCAACGGCCGGGCGTCCTCGGACGGCCGCGCGTCCTCCGCGGCGTGGTCGGCGGCGGCCACGACCTCGTCGAGCCCGTCGGGGCGGACCGCCGCCCGCGACACCACGCCCACACCGCGGCCCACGATGGAGATCACGGTCAGCTGCGAGGAACGGGACACACCGTTGGTGGTGAGGGTGTTGCCCGCGAAGCGCAGGTTGGCACTCGACCCCTCCTCCACGATCACGACGTTGTCGTCGGCCGTGGAGAGCTCAAGAACCCTCTCGATCATCTCCTGGGGAGTCATTCCGCTCCTCTCCTGCCGGACCGCACGGCCGACACCGTCTTCCGCCCGCTCGCCCGTGCTCAACTGCCACTCTCCTGGACGGTGTTGAGGACGCGCACGCCGCGGAAGAGCGCGGACGGGCAGCCGTGGCTGACCGGGGCGACCTGGCCCGGCTGCCCCTTGCCGCAGTTGAACGCCCCGCCAAGCACGTACGTCTGCGGCCCGCCGACCGCCGCCATCGAGCGCCAGAAGTCGGTCGTCGTCGCCTGGTAGGCGACGTCGCGCAACTGCCCGGCGAGCCTGCCGTTCTCGATCAGATAGAACCGCTCACCCGTGAACTGGAAGTTGTAGCGCTGCATGTCGATGGACCAGCTCTTGTCGCCCACCACGTAGATGCCCCGGTCGACGCCGGAGATCAGCTCCTCGGTGGTGGGGCCGTCGGGCGCCGGCCGCAGCGACACGTTGGCCATCCGCTGGATCGGGGTGTGGCCGGGGGAGGCGGCGAAGGCGCAGCCGTTGGAAGCGCCCAGCCCCTTCAGCAGCGCCATCCTCCGGTCGAGCTGGTAGCCGACCAGGATGCCGCCGGAGACGATGTCGAACTCCCTGGTCGCCACCCCCTCGTCGTCGTAGCCGATCGTGGACAGGCCGTGCTCGACGGTGCGGTCACCGGTCACGTTCATCAGCTCAGAGCCGTACACCAGTGTGCCGAGCTGGTCGAAGGTGGCGAAACTCGTCCCCGCGTACGCCGCCTCGTAGCCGAGGGCGCGGTCGAGCTCGGTGGCGTGCCCGACCGACTCGTGGATCGTCAGCCACAGGTTCGACGGGTCGATCACCAGGTCGTAGGGCCCCGCCTCGACGGAGGGCGCCCGAAGCTTCTCCTCCAGCAACTCGGGGATGCGCGCCAGCTCCTTGGGGAAGTCCCAGCCGGTGCCGGTGAGGTATTCGTACCCCCGGCCGACGGGCGGGGCGAGCGTCCGCATCGAGTCGAAGCGGCCGTCCAGCACCCGCGTCGCCCTCAGCTGGGGATGGACGCGCACCCGCTGCTGCGTCGTGGAGGTCCCGGCCGTGTCGGCGTAGAACTTCTGCTCCTTGACCTGCGTCAGCGACGCCTGGACGTGGTCCACCCCGGGATCTCGCAGCAGGGCGCCCGACCAGTCGGCGAGCAGCGCCGCCTTGTCGCGCATCGGCACCTCGAACGGGTCGACCTCGTAGGAGGAGACCCAGGTGACGTCGGAGTGGACCGCCTCCGGCGCCAGCTCGACGGGCTCGCGGTTGACCGCCGCCGAGACGACCGCCACCTCCACCGCCTGCTCGGCGACCCTGACGGCCGCCTCGGGGCTGAGCTCGATGCCTCCGGCGAAGCCCCAGGTGCCGTCCTTGACGACCCGTACGGCGTAGCCGAGGGTGTCGGCGTCGATGGAGCCTTCCAGCGCCGCGTCGGAGAGGCGCAGGGTCTCCCCGCGGACGCGCTCCAGCCGGAAGTCGGCGTGCTCGGCGCCCAGGTCCCGGGCGCGCTGCAGGGCCGCGTCCGCGAGCCGGCGCAGAGGCAGGGCGAGGAAGTCGGAGTCGATCTGGCGCATGTCAACGATCCTAACCCTGTGATCTTGTCCTTCCCGGACAAGAGGGTTACCCCCGGGTAGCCGATACCGTCTGACCATGGCTCGATCTGTTCTCGTAACCGGCGGCAATCGCGGCATCGGCCTCGCGATCGCCCGCGAACTCGCTCAGGCAGGCGACGACGTCGCCGTGACCTACCGCTCCGGACAGCCTCCCGAGGGCCTCTTCGGCGTGCGCTGCGACGTGACCAGCACGGCCGATGTGGACGCCGCCTTCGCGAAGGTCGAGGCCGAGTACGGCCCGGTCGAGGTGCTCGTCGCCAACGCGGGCATCACCAGGGACACGCTGCTGCCGATGATGAAGGAGGAGACCTTCACCGACGTCATCGACGCCAACCTGACCGGCGCCTACCGGGTCGCCAAGCGCGCCACCCGCGGCATGCTGCGGCTCAAGCGCGGGCGCATCGTGCTGATCTCCTCGGTGGTCGCCATGCTGGGCTCGGCGGGGCAGAGCAACTATGCCGCCTCCAAGGCCGGCATGATCGGCTTCGCCCGGTCGGCCGCCAGGGAGCTGGGCTCGCGCAACATCACCGTCAACGTGGTCGCTCCCGGCTTCGTGGAGACCGACATGACGGCCGAGCTGGACGAGGCGTACCAGGAGCAGATCCGTAAGAACATCCCCCTGGGCCGCTACGCCGCCCCGGAGGAGATAGCGCGCGTGGTCAGGTTCCTGGCCGGCGAGGACGCCGCCTACATCACGGGGGCCGTCATCCCCGTTGACGGCGGCCTTGGAATGGGGCACTGACGTGGGAATTCTCGAAGGCAAGCGGCTTCTCGTCACCGGGGTGCTCACCGACGCCTCCATCGCCTTCTCGGTGGCCAAGCTGGCCCAGGAGGAGGGCGCGCAGATCGTGCTCACCGGGTTCGGCCGGCTCAGCCTGGTCGAGCGGATCGCGAAGCGCCTGCCGGAGCCGCCTCCGGTGCTGGAGCTCGACGTCACCAACGCCGAGCACCTCGACTCCCTGGCGGAGCGGGTCGGCGAGCACCTCGGCGGCCTGGACGGGGTGGTGCACGCGATCGGCTTCGCGCCGCAGACCGCCCTGGGCGGCAACTTCCTGAACACCTCCTGGGAGGACGTGGCGACCGCCGTCCAGGTCTCCACGTACTCGTTCAAGTCGCTCGCGGTGGCCGCGCTCCCGCTCATGAAGGAGGGCGGCGCGATCGTCGGTCTCGACTTCGACGCCACGAAGGCCTGGCCGGTGTACGACTGGATGGGCGTGGCCAAGGCCGGACTGGAGTCCTGCTCCCGTTACCTGGCCCGCGACCTCGGCAAGCAGGGCATCCGGGTCAACCTCGTCGCCGCGGGCCCGATCAGGACCATGGCGGCCAAGAGCATCCCGGGTTTCGTCGAGTTCGAGGAGAGCTGGCCCGCCAAGGCCCCGATCGGCTGGGACATCAACGACCCGATCCCGGCGGCCAAGGCGTGTGTCGCCCTGCTGTCCGACTGGTTCCCCGCCACGACCGGTGAGATCGTCCACGTCGACGGGGGCGTCCACGCCATCGGAGGCTGAGTGCTTTCCGCCCCGGCGGGCGACGAGCCGGCCGGGGCGACGCCCCCCGTCGGGACGGCGGGGAGCCGCTGCCCGGCCGCGTACGGCCGCGTCGTGGAATGACGAGGTGAGCGGCGCGGGCCGGGGCGCCGAGAACGCCGAGAACTAGGCCACCCGCTGGCGTCCCGGAGGGGCGGGCTCGAACGGTATCGACTCCCTGATCCTCCGCCTGCTGTACAGCAGGCGGACCGCGAGGATCGCCGAGACGAGCACCGCGGTGCTGAGCACGGTGCTCGCGGTGTCGGACGACCGGCTGGGCTTCACCGGCCGCTCGCCGGGCATCTGCCGCTGGAGTTTCTCCATCACCGGGGCGGGCCACAGCAGCTCCACCCGGGGCGCCTCGGCGTCGACCACGGGTGACGGCCTGGGAGCCGTCGGCTCACCCACGTCGGTCGCGGGCCTCCTGACATCCGGGGAGAACGTCTCCGTCTCGGGGAACGCCCGGTCGGTCGGTACGGGAACCGGGCTCTTGCGCGCGGGTGTGGCGTCCTCGTGCCGCGAAGGGCTCGCCGAAGGGGTCGCGGAGGGGGGCGCCGAAGGGGTAGGGCTCGGTGACACCTTGGACGAGGCGGCCTGGTCGGGCTCCCCGACAGAGGTGGTCGCCGACGTCTCCGCGCAGGTGGTGGAGGCCGCCGCGGACCGGCAGGCTTCGGTGCCCTGAGGCCGGGGCGTCCGCGCGTCACCGGAGGGCTCCTTCTTCTCCTGCGCGGTGGACGGCCTGTCCGGCGGGCTCTTGGACGCCGAGGCGGCCGGTGCCGGGGTGTTCGTCCCGGCGTCGCTCCGGCCGGAGTCTCCGCGGGAGGACGGGGAGGCGGCGTCCTCACCACGGCTTCCGGGGTCGTCGACACCTTTTTCCAGACCGCGGACGACGTCGCCCACACCGTCCTCGACCTTTTTCGTGACGCCGTCCACGACCCGGCAGACTCCGCCGGTCACGGGGCCCAGCAGCCCTCCGTGATCACAGTCGTCCACGCGCGGGACGGCGCTCGCCCGCGCGGCGCTCACGGGCACGATCGCGACCGCCGGGACCCCACCTCCCAGTGCCAGCGCCAGAACGCCTGCCGCCATCGCAGTTCGCACTCGTCTCCTTCGCCCCGGGGCGGACATCGGCCATGGCGTCTCACCGACATCCGGATGCCCCCGCCATCTGTCTGACAGTTTTGTAGGGAGGCCTGCTTTTTCCGCGGAAAGTTTCCATTCGGTATCGACTAGTGATACGCGAGACGAATTCTCGTTCGGTTCTCGCGGTGGGCCGCCCTCGTCTCGGCCCTTCCCTCAGTCCGCGGACACGTCGTCGAGTGCCTCCCTGATCTCCACGGGCAGCGTCAGATCCTCGGCCTGGAGGACCCCGGACAGCTGCGCGTGGGTGCGGGCGCCGACGATGGCCGAGGACACCCCCGGCTGGTCGCGTACCCACGACAGGGCCACCGACAGCGGTGAGACGCCGAGCCCGTCGGCGGCGGTCGCCACCGACTCCACCACCCGTCGGCACCGCTCGTCGAGGTAGGGGGTGACGAAGTCGGCGAAGTGCGGGGTCGCGGCCCGGGAGTCGGCGGGGATGCCCGTACGGTACTTCCCGGTGAGGACTCCACGCCCGAGAGGCGACCAGGCGAGCACCCCCGCGCCGACGTGCTCGGCGGCGGGGATCAGCTCGCGCTCGGCCTCCCTGGCCAGAAGTGAGTACTCGACCTGGGCGGCGACGATCGGCACCCTGCCGGGCACCGCCCGCTGCCCCACGGCCGCGGTCGCCAGCTGCCATCCCGCGTAGTCGCACACCCCGGCGTACGCGGCCCGCCCCGAGGACACGATGGCGTCCACGGCTGCCAGAGTCTCCTCCAGCGGGACGTCGGGATCGAAGGCGTGCAGCTGCCACAGGTCGACCTCGTTCACGCCCAGGCGGGTCAGGGAGGCGTCGATCGCGGCCACCAGGTGCTTCCTGGAGGCGTCGCGCGGCCTGCGCCCGGCCGGGGTGAGCACGGCCTTGGTGGACAGCACCAGCTCGGAACGCGGCACGGAGTCGCGCAGCAGCCGCCCGAGCAGCCGTTCGGCGTCGCCGCCCGTGTAGACGTCGGCGGTGTCGATGAGCGTGCCGCCGGCTTCGGCGAACGTGCGGAGCTGTGCCGCGGCCTCCTCGGCGCCGGTGTCACGTCCCCACGTCATCGTCCCGAGTCCCAGGCGGGACACCGACAAGCCGCTCCGGCCCACATAGCGCTGCTCCATGATCCGGCCAGATTACCGCCCGGCCACTTAAAAGTAGTGGAGCGAGGACTGCAAGACTTGCCCGCGTGACGACCTTGTTGCTGGCCAGACACGGCCTTACCCACCTCACCGGCCCGGTCCTCGCGGGCTGGACCCCGGATGTCCACCTCAGCGACGCGGGACGGGCCCAGGCGGAGGCGCTCGCCGCGCGGCTCACCTCCCTGGAACTCGACGCGATCGTCTCCAGCCCGCTGGAACGCTGCCAGGAGACCGCCCAGGCGGTAGCCGAGGGACGGCGGGAGGCGGAGGTGCTGACCGACGAGCGCTTCGGCGAGTGCCGCTACGGCGACTGGACGGGCCGCCCGATCGCCGAGCTCGCCAAGGATCCCCTCTGGCCGGTCGTGCAGGCCCACCCGAGCGCGGTGACGTTCCCCGGGGGAGAGTCCCTGGCCGCCGTCCAGCATCGCGCCGTGGCGGCCGTCAGGGAGTGGAACGAGCGCCTCGGTCCGAAGGCGGTCTATCTCGTCTGCAGCCACGGAGATGTGATCAAGGCCATCGTGGCCGACGCCATGGGGCTCCATCTGGACCAGTTCCAGCGGATAACCGCTGATCCGGCGTCGCTCACCGCCATTCGCTACACCCCCTTGCGTCCCTTCGTGCTCAGACTCAACGACCTGGGTGGAGATGTGGCCGGATTACGCCTTCCGGAGGGTTCGGACGGTGAGGAGGGGGGAGAAAATCCCACCGGGAGCGATGCCGCAGTCGGCGGCGGATCCGGAACCACGTAGGGTCAGGCTATGCCGGTCTTCGACTACGATCCACCCGAGAGGTTCGTGGCCGGTGCCGTGGGGCAACCGGGATCACGAGCCTTCTTCCTGCAGGCGCGAGGCCAGGGCAGGCTGACCACCGTGGCGCTGGAGAAGTTCCAGGTCGCGGCGCTGGCCGATCGTCTCGACGAGTTGCTCGACGAGGTGTTGCGGCGAGGTGAGGGCGGTGCCGCCGTCCCCGCCGTCGCCCCGGCCGCGTTGACGGACAACGCCCCCCTCGATGTGCCGATCAGCGAGGACTTCCGCGTCGGTGTCATGGCTCTGGCCTGGGACTCCGAGGCCGCACAGGTGGTCATCGAGGCCAAGGAGGCCGTCGCCGAGGATGAGGAGTTCGAGCCGTCCCCGATCGTCGAGCCCACGGTGCTGCGCGTGCACATCAGTCCCGGCGCCGCGAGGGCCTTCACCAAGCGGGCCATGGCTCTCGTCGCCGCCGGTCGCCCGCCCTGCCCGCTCTGCGCCCAGCCTCTCGATGCCGAGGGGCATATTTGTGTGCGGCTCAACGGTTACCGGGGTAGTAGCGCTTCATCTGCTGGAGGAGGCGAATGAGTGCTGAGAGCGAGCCGACGCTGAGTGCGGCGCCGGCCGCGGGGCTGGACGACGAGACCGCGACGCGTCTGCTCCGTGACGGCCAACTGGATGTGGCGGGCCGCCTGGTCGAGGCGACCAACATGACGCTCTACTGTTCGGTCAGGCTCGGCGGGCTCGCGGCGGCGTGCGTGTACAAGCCGGTACGGGGCGAACGCCCCCTCTGGGACTTCCCCGACGGCACCCTGGCCGCCCGCGAGGTCGCCGCCTACGAGGTCTCCGCGGCGATCGGCTGGCGGATCGTGCCGCCCACCGTCTACCGCGACGGCCCCTTCGGCCCGGGAATGTGCCAGCTGTGGATCGACACCGACCCCGAGATCGACCTGATGGTGCTGATCCGCAGCCGCCAGCCCTCCCTGCGGCGGATGGCCGTCTTCGACGCGGTCGTCAACAACGCCGACCGCAAGGGAGGCCATCTGCTGCCGCTCGCCGACGGCCATGTCTACGGCGTCGATCACGGGGTCTCCTTCTCCGCGGAGGACAAGCTCCGCACCGTGCTCTGGCAGTGGCGCGGCAAGCCCCTGTCCCGCGAGGCGATGAACGCCCTGACCCGCCTTGAGGCCGACCTGGAGCAGGGCCGCCTCGGCCGCCGCCTCCGTGAGCTCCTCACCCTCCACGAGGTCGAGGCCACCTGGGCGAGGGTCCGCAGGCTCCTCGACACCGGCCTGCACCCCCTGCCCTCCAAGGATTGGCCCGCCATCCCCTGGCCGCCGATCTGAGGCGCCTCGCCGCCCGCGCGCGGCGACGCCCGCGCCCTTGCCTTGGCGCGGCCTTACCGCGGTCTTCCCGTGGGCAGCGTGACCCCGGTCCGAGCCCGCCTCCCGCGAGGGCGTACCCTCCGGGCATGTGCACGGTTGTCGTCAGTATCGATCCGAGCGCCGAGATCCCCCTGATCGTGGTCGGGGTGCGCGACGAGTTCACCGCCCGCCCCTGGGTTCCCCCGGCCCGGCACTGGCCACAGAGCCGGCCCGGCCTGATCGGCGGGTGCGATCTCCTGGGAGGCGGCACCTGGCTGGCCGTCGACCCCGGGGCCCGGAGGGTCGGTGCCCTCCTCAACGGGCTCGGCGTGCTCGCTCCGGAGGAGTCCCGCCGCTCACGGGGCGACCTGGCTCTCCTGGCGGCCGACGGAGGCCGGCCGACGGAGGGTGAACTCGGTCACTACGACCCCTTCCACCTGCTACGGGCCGATCCCGGCGGGGCTCGACTGTGGCACTGGGACGGGATCACCCTGAAGAGGGACGACCTTCCCCCGGGAACCCACATGATCGTCAACGGCGGGTGGGAGCGCGGTGAGGAGAACGAGCGCGTGGCGTTCTTCCGCCCCCTGTTCGCAGGAGCGGGCCGCCCCTCGAAGCTCGACGGTCCATGGGATGAGTGGAGGGAACTCGCCACGGGGGCGGGGATCTCCTCCGAGGATCCTCGCACGATGATCGTCCATCACGAGCTGCCCGACGGACGGATCTTCGGCTCGGGGTCCGTCACCCTGCTGGCCCTGGCACCCGGCGGCGTGCGCTACGACTTCACCGCCGACCCTCGCGATCCCGGCGCCTTCCGCGAGATCCTCACGGAATGATCCGGTCGGCTTCCGGAGTTGAGGTGAGTGCCCCGTATACCCACCACCCCGCGCCAACCGGGGTGGTCTATCTGCTGGATAGGCTTCATTATCATGAGATCGTGGTCTGAGCCGAAGGTTCCTCGGCTTCCCGGTGCCGGTGTCCCGCTGCGGCTGTTCGACACCGCCGCGCGAGAGGTCTGCCCCACAAAGCCGGGTCCCACGGCACGGATGTACGTCTGCGGCATCACGCCCTACGACGCCACCCATCTGGGCCACGCCAACACCTACCTCGCCTTCGACCTGGTCAATCGTGCCTGGCGCGACGCCGGTCATGAGGTGCACTACACCCAGAACGCCACAGACGTCGACGACCCCCTGCTCGAACGTGCGGGGCGGACCGGCATCGACTGGCGTGACCTGGCCGAACGCGAGATCGAGCTGTTCCGGACCGACATGGAGGCGCTGCGCGTCCTGCCGCCGCGCGACTATGTCGCCGTGACCGAGGTGATCGATCAGGTCGCCGACCTGATCGTGTCGTTGCGTGACAAGGGCGCGACCTACGAGCTCCACGGCGACGTCTACTTCGACGTGGCCGCGGCCCCCAAGTTCGGCGCCGTCTCCGGCTACTCGGAGGAGCGCATGCTCGCCCTGTTCGGCGAGCGCGGGGGAGATCCGGACCGGCCAGGCAAGAAGCATCCGCTCGACTGGCTTCTCTGGCGCGCGGAGCGCCCGGGGGAGCCGTCCTGGCCCTCTCCCTTCGGCCTGGGCAGGCCCGGCTGGCACATCGAGTGCACCGCGATCGCCCTGGCGAACCTGTCCAGTGGTTTCGACGTCGCGGGTGGCGGTTCCGACCTGATCTTCCCCCATCACGAGTGTGGCGCCCACGAGGGCCATGTGGCCTGCGGGGAGTGGCCGTTCGCGAGGGCGTACGTGCACGCGGGCATGGTCGCCCTGGACGGCGAGAAGATGTCCAAGTCGAAGGGCAACCTGATCTTCGTCTCCCGCCTGCGCCAGGAGACCGACCCGATGGCCATCCGGCTGGCCCTGCTGGCCCAGCACTACCGTGCCGACTGGGAGTGGACCTCGGAGCAGCTGGCCTCGGCGGAGGTGCGGCTGGCGCGCTGGCGCTCGGCCGCGGGACTGCAGACCGGCCCCGACGCCGGGGTCGTGCTCGAAAGGGTACGCGCCCGGATCGCCGACGATCTGGACGCTCCCGGAGCCCTCGCGGCCGTCGACGACTGGGCCGAGCGGGCCCTGTCGGAGGGGGGCAACGACCCGGACGCGCCGATCCTCGTCAGGAAGACCGTGGACGCGCTGCTCGGGGTCGAACTCTAGGGGCCGACGGTCGTCCGCGCCCGAGAGACGACTGAGCCCGCACCGCGCGAGCGGTGCGGGCTCAGTCTGAAGCCTTTGAGGTCAAACCAGATCAGATGACCTGAACCTGGTCGGCCTGCGGGCCCTTCTGGCCCTGCGTGGTGACGAAGCTGACACGCTGGTTCTCCTCCAGGCTGCGGTAGCCGCCGGAGTTGATAGCCGAGTAGTGCACGAAGACATCGGCGGTGCCGTCATCCGGTGCGATGAATCCGAAGCCCTTTTCGGCGTTGAACCACTTAACGGTGCCCTCAGACAAAACTACTTCTCCTCATTGGGAGCCTCACCGAACCACCAGGTCGGCGGCACGGGGCTGCGTTGCGGACCCTACCATGCACCCGCGGAAACCATCCGGAGAAACTGTGTAACGTCCGCTGTCGGCGGACTTCTCATAAGCACTTGAGATGATAAGGCTAAACTGAGAGCTACGACTGCAACCATGCAATCCTATCCGAGGCTGCAGTGATGCGCAAGTCACGAAATGGAGTCGAGGAAGCGCTCGCGATCCTCCTCGGGGAGGTGGTCGACGAAGAGGGTGCCGTCGAGGTGGTCGGCCTCGTGCTGCAGGACGCGGGCGAGCATGCCCAGGGCGCGGACGGTGACGGGTTTGCCGAACATGTCGCGGCCACGGGCGGTGACCATGTAGGAGCGTTCCAGTGGCCACCAGCGATCCGGCGCGGACAGGCAGGCCTCATCGGCCACGATCTTCCGATCGGACAGCTCAAGGCGCGGATTCACCAGATGGCCGGACTTGCCGTCCAGTTCGTAGACGACGACCCGCAAGGGGACGCCGATCTGTGGGGCGGCCAGCCCCGCTCGGCCCGTGCCGGCCCGCATCGTGGCCTGGAGCGACTTGACCAGGACGCGCAGCTCGCGGTCGAAGGTGGTCACCGGCTCGGACACCGTGCGGAGCACGGGATCGTCGAACAGTCGGATCGGCTGGACGGCCACGCGCACTCCCCGAAGCGGACGGACTGACGTCGAAGACGGTTCCCGTTGCCGCCCTGACTCAATCGTTACTGCGTCACCCCTTTGTGTTTCCGGAATGTTGCGAGGGTGCGACCTGTGCATTGCGTATTTCCATGGTTAGTTACACGTAACCGGCGCACCATCACAGATAGTAAATGTGCGTAATGCCGTCCTCTTAGATTTCGGGATCGAAGCCCCCGAAATCGCAGGAGGAACGAACGATGGCCAAGCCCTGGATCAGCGACTGGCGGCCCGACGACCCCGACTTCTGGCAAGGACAGGGCAGGAAGGTGGCCCGCAGGAACCTGGTCTTCTCCATCTTCGCCGAGCACCTCGGGTTCACGCTGTGGACCGTGTGGAGCATCGTGGCCGTGCAACTCGGCTCCTACGACTTCTCCACCGACCAGCTCTTCTGGATCGTCGCCCTGCCCAACCTGATCGGTTCCGCGCTGCGCATCCCGTACACCTTCGCCCCGGCCAGGTTCGGCGGCAGGAACTTCACCGTCGTCAGCGCCCTGCTCCTGCTCGTGCCCGCGGTGCTGCTCGCCGTCGCGGTCGGCAACCCCGCCACCCCCTACTGGGTATTCCTGGTCATCGCGGCCACGGCGGGCCTGGGCGGCGGCAACTTCGCCTCCAGCATGGCCAACATCACCTACTTCTATCCCCAGGACAGGCAGGGCTCGGCGCTCGGGCTCAACGCGGCGGGCGGCAACATCGGGGTCAGCTCCGTGCAGCTCGTCATGCCCCTGGTGATCGGGGCGTTCGGCCTGGCCGCCGCGGGACTGTTCTGGATCCCGTTCATCCTGGCCGCCGCGATCGGCGCCTACTTCTTCATGGACAACCTGACCTCCGCCAAGGCCAGTCCCGCGGACCAGTTGAAGGTCGCCGGCCGGGCCCAGACCTGGATCATGTCGGTCCTGTACATCGGCACCTTCGGTTCCTTCATCGGCTACTCCACCGCGTTCCCGCTGCTCATCAAGAGCCAGTTCCCCGAGCAGGCATCCCTGGTCGCGCTGGCCTTCATCGGCCCGCTGCTCGGCTCGCTGGTCCGCCCGATCGGAGGCTGGCTGTCGGACCGGCTCGGCGGGGCGCGGGTGACGTTCTTCAACTTCGCCGCGATGGCGGGCGCGGCGGCGCTGGTCTGGCAGGGCCTGTCCCAGCACGCCTTCGCACTGTTCTTCTGCGCCTACATGCTCCTGGTCGCCACCACCGGCATCGGCAACGGCTCCACCTACCGGATGATCCCGGCGATCTTCCGGGCGAAGGCCGTGGCGGGTCTCGCGGCGGGTACCGAGGCCCACGAGGCCGCCGTGGCCGTCGGGAAGCGGGACGCCTCCGCCGCGATCGGGATCATCTCCGCGATCGGCGCCTTCGGCGGGTTCTTCATCAACCGTGGCTTCGGCAGCTCCATCGCCGCCACCGGGGGAGCGGGTGCCGCACTCGCATCCTTCGCCGCCTTCTACATGGTGTGCGCGGTCATCACCTGGGCCTGCTACCTGCGTACCGCGGGATCGGTGCCGAGCCTGGCGGCGGCGCGCGTGTGATCGCCGGCGTGACAGGTAACCGGTTTCGCTCACATCCGACACCGACCCTGCCGACGGACAACTCACATCGGCCTCATCGCGTATGTGAACGCGGTTAGCGGCTTGTAGCACATCGGTAACAGGGGAGACCACGCCGTGAAACCACCTGAAAGCACCATCGGATCCATGTCGGTCTCACTTCCCCCCCAGACGCGTGTGAAGGCTGGGACGACGGCGTACCGCCCCCACCGCGCTTCGCGGTACGGCCGAAACGCCGCGGCGGACGAGACCGTCACCATCATCGCCTCACGTCAGGGCGCCCGTCCCCCGGGAGAGACGGTCGCGCCGCGGGCAGGGAAGAGCGGCGCCACGACCGGTCCCGAGGGACGGGCGGACGACGGCGGAACGTACGGGAAGACGACAGCGGAGCGTACGGGAAAAGGAGCGCGGCCATGTCACGGCTCGTCGTGGTAGGACACGGACCCACATCGCACCGGCTGGTCGAGGCGCTGGTCGCCAAGGGCTTCGCGGGCGACATCACGGTGCTGGGGGAGGAGCCCCGGCCGGCGTACGACCGGGTGGCGCTCACCTCCTACCTGGCGGGCAGGAGCATCGAGGACCTCACCTATCCGACGCCGGAAGGGGTCGTGCTGCGGCTGTCGTCCAGGGTCGTGCGCATCGACAGGGAGGCGTGTGAGGTCACCACCGCCGACGGGCACCGAGAGCCGTACGACGTGCTGGTGCTGGCCACCGGTTCCAGCCCGTTCGTGCCACCGGTGCCGGGCAGGGAGCTGGACGGCTGCTTCGTCTACCGCACGATCGACGACCTCGACGCGATCAGGCAGGCCGCCTCGGGCGCCACGAGCGGCATCGTGATCGGCGGCGGGCTGCTGGGGCTGGAGGCCGCCGACGCGCTGCGGGGCCTGGGGCTGGCGACGCACGTCGTGGAGATGGGCGGCTGGCTCATGCCCCGGCAGGTCGACGAGGGCGGCGGCGCCGTCCTGCGCGGCCACGTGGAGGCGCTCGGCCTGAGCGTGCACACCGAGGCGGGGGCCAAGGAGATCGTCGCGGGTCCGGACGGGCGGGTCGCGGGCCTGGTCAAGCCGGACGGCGAGACCGTCGAGGCGCAGATCGTGGTCTTCTCCGCGGGCGTCAGGCCGCGCGACGAGCTGGCCAGGCAGGCGGGCCTGGAGGTCGGCGGGCGCGGCGGGATCGCCGTGGACGACGGGATGCGCACCGGCGACCCGGCGATCTACGCGGTCGGCGAGTGCGCCCTGCACGAGGGTGTGGTCTACGGGCTGGCGGGGCCGTGCTTCACGATGGCCGAGGTCGCCGCCGACCGCATCATGGGGGGCGAGGCGGTCTTCACCCGCGCGGACCTGTCGACCAAGCTCAAGCTGCTCGGTGTGGAGGTCGCCCAGTTCGGTGCGATGGAGGGCGCGCTGGATGTGACCTTCATGGACCCGGTGGGCGGGGTCTACCAGAAGTTGTTCGTCAGCGACGACGCCCGCACCCTTCTCGGCGGGATCTGCGTCGGCGACGCCACCCCGTACAACACCCTCAAGCCCTTCGTCGGCCGTGACCTTCCGGGGTCGCCGAGCGAGCTGTTGTTCACCGGCGGCCCGGCGAACATGGAGGTCCCCGACGACGCGCAGGTCTGCTCGTGCAACAACGTCACCAAGGGACAGGTGTGCGAGGCCATCGCCGAGCACGGCCTCACCGACGTCCCCGGCATCAAGGCGTGCACCCGCGCCGGCACCACCTGCGGTAGTTGCGTTCCGACGCTCAAGCAGATCCTCGTCTCCTCGGGCGTCGAGGTCTCCAAGGCACTGTGCGAGCACTTCGCGTACAGCAGGGCGGAGCTGTTCGACATCGTCCGGGTGCGTGGCATCACGACGTTCTCGTACCTCATCGCCGAGCACGGCACCGGGCGCGGCTGCGACGTGTGCAAGCCCGTCGTCGCCTCGATCCTCGCCTCGCTCGGCAACGGCCACATCCTCGACGGCGAGCAGGCCGCCCTGCAGGACACCAACGACCACTTCCTGGCCAACATCCAGCGCAACGGCACCTACTCGGTGGTGCCGCGCATCCCCGGCGGGGAGATCACCCCGGAGAGCCTCATCGTGATCGGCGAGGTGGCCCGCGACTTCGGTCTCTACACCAAGATCACCGGCGGGCAGCGGATCGACCTGTTCGGGGCCCGCGTGGAGCAGCTCCCGCTGATCTGGAAGCGCCTGGTGGACGCGGGTTTCGAGTCCGGGCACGCGTACGGCAAGGCTTTGCGCACGGTGAAGTCCTGTGTCGGCTCGACCTGGTGCCGTTACGGGGTGCAGGACGCCGTGGGCATGGCCATCGCGCTGGAGCTGCGCTACCGGGGCCTGCGCTCGCCGCACAAGCTGAAGTCGGCCGTCTCCGGCTGCGCCCGCGAGTGCGCCGAGGCCCGCGGCAAGGACTTCGGCGTCATCGCCACCGAGAAGGGCTGGAACCTCTACGTGGGCGGCAACGGCGGCTTCACCCCGCGCCACGCCGACCTGTTCGCCTCCGACCTGAGCACCGAGGAGCTGGTCCGCGTCATCGACCGGTTCCTGATGTTCTACATCCGCACCGCCGACCGCCTGCAGCGCACCTCCGCCTGGCTGGAGGCCCAGGGCCTGGCCTACGTCAGGGAGGTCGTCCTGGACGACTCCCTCGGGATCTGCGCCGACCTGGAGACCCAGATGGAGCGGCACGTGGCCGGTTACGCCGACGAGTGGCGTGCCACGATCGAGGACCCGGAGAAGCTGCGGCGGTTCGTCTCCTTCGTCAACGCACCCGGGACCCCGGACCCGTCCATCGCCTTCGAGACCGAGCGCGACCAGGTGAAACCGATCCTGATCCCGCTGGAGGTCGTCCGTTCCTGAGCGGTCCCGGACCGTTCTGAGCCCTGCCCGCCCGTACCGGACCGTCACCGTGACCGTCGCATCCCGAGGACCCGAGGAGAGGAGACCTTCACCGATGACAGCACTGAGAGAAGACCTGGAGACGACCCGCTGGACCCCGGTCTGCTCCTACACCGACCTGCTGCCCGAGCGCGGAGCGTGCGCGCTCGTCGGCGACAGGCAGATCGCGCTGTTCCGCGCCTTCGACGGCTCCCTGTTCGCGATCGGCAACCTCGATCCGTTCAGCGGCGCCCACGTCCTGTCCCGCGGGATCGTGGGCACCAGGGCCGGAGAGCCCGTGGTGGCCTCCCCCATGCACAAGCAGGTGTTCTCCCTCGTGACGGGGGTGTGCCTGGACGATCCCGCGGTGGCCGTGCCGACCTATTCGATCCGCGTCACCGGCACAACGGTGGAGGTGGGCTCCGCGTGAGCGCGGGCGGGTGCGGGGCGGGCAGCGTGGAGTCGCGGACGGCCGGATACCGAGGAAACATCGAGCGAGGAGTGGTGAACGACAGATGAGCATGGCCGTTCTGGACAGTCCTATCGGCTCTCCCGAGACCGCGCCCGACGCGCTGGCCGGGTTCACGATCGGGGTCACCGCCACCCGGCGGCGCGAGGAGTTCTGCGCACTGCTGGAACGCAGGGGCGCCAGGGTGGTGCGCGCCCCGGCGATCCGGCTGGTTCCCTTGGCGGAGGACGCCGACCTGCTGGCCGCGACCCGTGCCAGCCTGTCGGCCCCGATCGACGACGTGGTGGTCACCACCGGCGTCGGCTTCCGCGGCTGGATGGCCGCTGCCGAGGGCTGGGGGCTCTCCGGCGACCTCTCCGAGCATCTGACCTCGGCCAGGCTGCTGACCCGAGGGCCCAAGGCGCGCGGGGCGGTCAGGGCGGCGGGCCTGGTCGACCACTGGACCCCGCCCACGGAGTCGTGCGAGGAGGTCAAGCAGCACCTGCTCGCCCAGGACCTGCGCGGCCGCCGCATCGCCGTACAACTGCACGGGGAGCCGCTGACCGGTTTCGTGACCGCGCTGCGCGAGGCGGGCGCGGAGGTCATCGAGGTGCCGGTCTACCGGTGGCTGCCCTACCGTGACGTCTCGCCGCTGCGGCGGCTGGTCAGCCAGGCCATCTCCGGCGGGGTGGACGCGGTGGCCTTCACCAGCGCCCCGGCCGTGCTGGCCATGCTCAACTCCGCCCGCGCCGACGGCCTGGAGGACGCACTGATCGCGGCCTTCGCGGGACCGGTCGTCGCTGCCTGCGTGGGCCCGGTCACCGCCGGGCCGCTGGAGGCGCGCGGGGTGCCCACCGTGCAGCCCGAGCGCTCCCGCCTGGGCACGCTGGCCCGTGCCCTCGCCAGGCACCTGCCCGAGCACAGCGTCACCCGTCTGGTCGCGGGGGGCCACCAGCTGGAGATTCGCGGCCACGCCGTCGCGGTGGACGGCGAGCTGAAGCCGCTGCCGCCGGCGCCGATGGCGGTCCTCAAGCGTCTGGCGGACAAGCCGGGACACGTGGTGGCCCGCTCGGATCTGAGGACCGTGCTCCCCGGCGGCCCTTCGCGCGACTCGGCCGAACACGCGGTCGAGATGGCCATCACCCGCCTGCGCCGCGCCCTCGGCCCCGCGGGGATCGTCGAGACGGTCGTCAAGCGCGGCTACCGCCTGGCCTGCGACCGGGGCGAAGGCCTGTGACGACTCTGGTCCTGGCCGGGCACGGCACGCGCAGCTCTTCTGGGGAGGAGACCCTGGCGGGCCTGCGCGACCTGGTGCGCAGGGGTCGCCGGGGCACACGTGTGGAGCAGGCGTTCCTGGAGATCAGCGCACCTCTGCTCGCCGACATGCTTCCCGGACTGCCCGGCCCCGTCGTGGTGGTCCCGCTGCTGCTGGCGGGTGGTTACCACGTGCACATCGACCTGCCCTCCGTGGTGGCCGCGGCCAGGCCGGACGCCGTGGTGGCGCCGCCGCTGGGGCCGCACCCGCTGCTCGCCGCCGTTCTCGCCAGGCGGCTGTCCGCCGCCGGGCTGAGGGCGGCCGACTCGGTGATCCTGGGGGCGGCGGGGTCGTCCGATCCCGCCGCGCTCGCCGACGTGCGGGCGGCGGCCCGGCTGCTGTCGGTCCGGCTCTCCCGTCCGGTCACCGCGGCCTTCGCCGCGACGGGCGCCCCTTCGGTCGCCGAGGCACTGGATCGGCTGCGCTCGGGACCCGCGCCGCGGATCGCGCTCGCCTCCTATCTCCTGGCTCCCGGCTTCTTCCAGGACCGCCTGGAGGCGTCCGGCGGCGACCTGGTCGCCGCACCCCTGGGGGTGGACGCCGACCTGGCCGCGCTGGTGTGGGCCCGGTTCGACCAGGCCCGCCTGGCGTCGGTGGCCTCGAAAGGCGGCCAGGCCCGCCGGACGTCCGTGGCGGCGGGGGCCGGGGCACGCCAGGCAGCGCCGGAGCGCGAACGTCCCGGCTCAGGCGGGGGGCACCTGGCGCCGGTGGTCCCGGGGGCCGATCAGTCTCGCTGGGGCTCCAGCCTCAGCTCCCGGACGATCTCCTCGGCGACCTCGTCGCGCGACGGCAGGAAGTCGGGGCCGAGAAGTATCTCGTAGTAGGCGTGGCGGAAGCACCCGGCGAGCAGCAGCCTGGCGCTGGCGACCGGGACGACCCCGGGGGAGAGGCGCCCCGCCCGCTCCTCGGCCGCGAGATATGTGGCGAGCGGGATGATCTCCGACATCGGGTCGATGTCGCTGTCGCGCATCGCCTCGCGGAACCGGACGGTGACCGAGGGGGAGGTGAAGGCGGGCAGCGCCGCCGACTGGACCTCGCAGTAGTAGTCGATGCCGGCTCGCGCGATGGGCAGAAGGTTCTCGCTCACCCGGCCCTTGCCGACCAGATACATCAGGTCGTCGAGAATGCGCCGCCAGACCGGGAGCCGGTCCTGCAGCAGGGCGAGGAACATGTCGACGGCGTGTCCGGAGGCGGTGCCCCGGGAGCGCGGCTGCGAGGCGTCGTCGGCCTCCTCGCGTTTCATGAACGCGGCCAGCTCGAGGACGCGGAGCCGCGCGTCCTGCGCGTTCCTGTGCGGGTCGGCGGTCTTGTGGTAGGGGTCGATATAGGGAGTCGCCATGATCGCCCTAACGTGCGCAGTCACATGGACAGGTGGTCGTGGCAGTGATGCGTCGTCCGTCGGCCCCTCGCGGGAGGCCGTGTCCTTCCTGGCCGTGGAGTCACCGACGTCCGGTTTGCCGTTCGGCGTCCCCGAGGGTCCGGGACGCGCCCGATCAGTGCTGTCGGCCCGGGCCTGACCCCAGGATCAACTGGATTCAACCTAGGCGAAAAAGGGCGTCCGGTGGTAACCGTACGCCGTGAGTTCAGCCGTCGGAGTCACGGTCGCGGCGGCGCAGATAGCGCTCGAACTCGGCGGCGATGGCGTCGCCGCTCGCCTCGGGCAGCTCGGCGGCGTCCTTGCGCTCCTCGAGCTCCTTGACGTACTCGGCGACCTCGCTGTCCTGGGAGGCGAGCTCGTCGACACCGTGCTCCCAGGCCCGGGACTCCTCGGCCAGCTCGCCCAGCGGCATCGGGATGTCGAGCAGGTCCTCCATCCGGCTGAGCAGTGCCATGGTGGCCTTCGGGTTGGGCGGCTGGGCCACGTAGTGGGGCACCGAGGCCCACAGCGACACGGCGTGCAGCCCGGCGGCGCCCAGCGAGTGCTGGAGGACGCCGACGATGCCCGTCGGTCCCTCGTAGCGGCTCAGCTCCAGGTTGATCGCCCTGGCCAGGCCCTCGTCGGTCGCCGATCCCACGATCGGCACCGGGCGGGTGTGCGGCGAGTCGTTGAGCAGCGCGCCGAGCAGAACCGCGAGCTCGACTCCCAGCTCGCGGCAGACCAGCACGATCTCCTCGCAGAACGCACGCCAGCGCATGTTGGGCTCGATGCCGCGCAGCAGCACCACGTCGCGGTCGACGCCCGGGGGTCTGGCCACCGACAGCTTGGTGGTCGGCCAGGTGATGGAGCGCGTCAGCCCCTCACCCATCTCGACGATCGGGCGGGTCATCTGGAAGTCGTAGTATTCCTCCGGGTCCAGGGAGACCAGCGGGGTCGCCTTCCACTCGTCCTCCAGATGCGCGATCACTCCGCTCGAAGCCTCACCCGCGTCGTTCCACCCCTCGAACGCGGCGATCATCACCGGGTCGACGAGCTCGGGCAGACCTTCGATCTCGATCACGCGCCCCCTCCTTCTCACCTCACGCCCTATCCGGCTAAGCCTATGTGGTGAGGGGGCCTTCACGTCACCTTCCCGGCGCGGTGTGGACGATCAGGACGTTGCGGTCCGCGCGCCGAGCCTCACCATCCTCGCGAGGGTCCGCCGGGCTCGCCGGGCTCTCAGCCATCGGCCGAGAGAGGCGCCCTTGGCGCCCCGGGGAATCGCCCGCGCGGGCAGGGGCGGCAGGAACCGATGGGGATGGTGCGATCATCCATCATCAGCACATAAGGAAATGCTTAGGAAATTAGCGCAATTAATTGGATAAGTTCAGTCACTGTCAAGAACAATCAGCGCCCGGACGGATCCCAGTACGCTTGCCCCATGACAAGCAGCCCGTCTCTCCGTGAGGTCCTGGCCGAGCGCGTGACGGTCGCCGACGGGACGATGGGGACGACGCTTCAGGCCCACGACGTCACCATGGACGACTTCCGAGGCCACGAGGGCTGCAACGAGGTGCTCAACGTCACACGCCCCGACAGCGTCCGCGCCGTGCGCAAGGCCTACTTCGAGGTGGGGGTCGACCGCGTCGAGCCCAACACCTTCGGCGCCGATCCTTCAGCTCTCGGCGAATACCACATCTCCGAGCGTGTCTTCGAGTATTCCGAGGCCGGTGCCCGCGTCGCCCGCGAGGCCGCCGACGCCCACTCCACCCCCGGCCGCCCCCGCTTCGTGCTCGGCTCCATCGGACCGGGCACCAAGCTCCCCTCGATACTCATTCGGCTATCCGGCCTGCCCCAACCTGGAGGACCAGGTGCAGCTGACGGGGCTGCTCGATCCGGCCAGGATCGGTGTCGAGCTGTCGGAGGAGTTCCAGCTCCCCCTGAGCAGTCGACGTCGGCGCTGATCGTCCATCATCCCGAAGCCAACTATTTCAACGTATGACCGGTGTGTGATCGGCCAGGAGGATTCACGGGAAATGGAAGCTGTTCTCTTCGACATGGACGGGCTTCTCGTCGACAGCGAGAAGATCTGGTTTCAGGTGGAGACCGAGGTGATGGAACGACTCGGCGGCGAGTGGGGGGAGGCCCACCAGGAGAACACGGTGGGCGGCTCCATGGCGGTCACCGCGGCCTACATGCTGCGGATCTCCGGTGGTGACGCCGGCTGCGCCGAGGTGGAGACCTGGATGCTGGAGGGCATGATCGCCAAGCTCTCGGGTGGGGTGGAGATGATGCCCGGGGCCTTGGAGTTGCTGTCGGAGGTGCGCGAGGAGGGGCTGGCCACCGCCCTGGTCACCTCCTCGGCCAGGCCGATCGCCGAGGCGTGCCTGAAGAGCATCGGCGAGCACAACTTCGACCACGTGGTCACCGCTGACCACGTCACCAAGACCAAGCCCCACCCCGAGCCCTACCTGACGGGGGCCCGGCTGCTGGGTGTCGATCCGGCCCGCTGCGTCGCCCTGGAGGATTCCCCGAATGGGGTGACGTCGGCCACCGCCGCGGGCTGCCGGGTGGTGGCGGTGCCGAGCGTGCTGCCGATTCCCTCCGCGCCCGGCCGCCTCGTCGTCGGCTCGCTGCTGGAGGTCGACGTGGCGGTACTGCGTTCGCTCTCCCTCGGCGAGCCGCCCTTCGCCGAGCCACCCGCCCGTGGGTCCTCCGTCGCAGGTACCTCCGACGGTTAGTCCCTCCACGAAGAACTCCTCACCGGGTAGCCGACAGGGCGGACGGCTTCCCCGGGGACGGTCCGATGGGGGTCGTCCCTGATATTTCACGCGAGCCGGGCCGTATCCCTTAGGGGGCGATCCCTCCTCAGGAAGGAGGGCCCGTCCCGATTCGACGTGCCAGGATGGATATCCGGGTAAGCCGATATGAGGGGCGGTCCGCTGTGTCGTACGAACAGATCGCGTGGTTGCCGCTCTGCGCCGGGGTCACCGGCGTGGGGCTGGTGCTGAGTTTCCTGCTGATGCGCCGCCGGGGCGCCGCGGCGGGGTTGCGTGCGGTGGCCTGGTCGCTGTTGCCCGTCGCCGCCTACCTGACCGGCGCGCTGCCGACCGTGTGGCGGATCGGCACGGCGATCGGCGGGTTCCTCACCGGTCTGGTGTTCAACCCCGTGGTGTGGTCCGGGGTGGCGGTGACCGGGTTGTCCGTGCTGCTCTTCCTGATCTCCGGTTTCATGCGTGGCCGCCGCCTCAAGGCCGCGGCGTCCGGGACATCCCCGGCGTCCGCCACGGGCGCCCCGGTGCGGAGCGAGGCCGTGACATCGGGCACGCCCGGTGCGACGGCCGCCACGCAGCCGCTCCCCAAGCGCACGCCCGCGCCCTCGCCCGTGTCCCGGGCCGCCGGATCGAAGCCCGCGGCGAAGCCGGCCGCCGATGACGACTTCTCCGATGTCGAGGACATCCTCAAGCGTCACGGGATCGGGTGACGCTGCGTAAGCGTCTCATTTCAATGTCACGAATCCGAGACAGAAGCGGAACGGCGTCCGGACATTACCTTCAAGATCAAAACGAATGAATTTCGCGTGAATCACAGTTGAGCCACATAGCGCCTCAGGGGACTGGTCAGCGCAGTTCAGCCCATAGATTCTGCCCTCGGGACCACTAATAACGGCCCGTAGACTAACGGCGCGCTACCCCGACCCGGGGAACGCGTTAACGGACGACGTCGTCTGGGATCCAGGGGGCCAACTGTATGACCGCACCGCTCGACGCCCCCGGTAAGGCTCCCGAGGTCCCGCCGGAGGCAGTGCTCGCGGGAGCGGGCGTGAAAGCCATCCAAGGCCGATCGCTCGGACAGATCGCATGGATGCGTCTGAAGCGCGACAAGGTCGCGCTTGCCGGCGCCGGCGTGGTCGTCCTGCTGATCCTCACCGCGATATTCGCTCCGCTGATCGTGGACGTGTTCGGCCACCCGCCGAACGAGTTCCACCAGGAGATGATCGACACCTCCACCATGACCCCCCAGGGCGGTACGGGCATCAGTGGGGACTTCCTGTTCGGGGTGGAGCCGGTCAACGGCCGCGACCTTTTCAGCAGGGTGGTCTACGGAGCACGGATCTCGCTGCTGATCGCGGTCCTCGCCACCGTGCTCTCGGTGGTCATCGGCACCGTCATGGGAGTGATGGCCGGTTACTTCGGCGGCTGGGTCGACACCCTGATCAGCCGCACGATGGACGTCTTCCTCGCCTTCCCCCTTCTCGTCTTCGCGATGGCCCTGGTCGGTGTCCTCGGCCAGTTCGAGCAGAGCCTCGGCGTGACGGGCGACACGTTGCGCATCGGCCTGCTGATCTTCGTGATCGGCTTCTTCAACTGGCCCTACATCGGCAGGATCATCAGAGGCCAGACACTGTCACTGAGGGAACGCGAGTTCGTCGACGCCGCCCGCAGCCTGGGCGCCCGCGGACCGTACATCCTGTTCCGGGAGATCCTGCCGAACCTGATCGCGCCGATCCTCATCTACGCGACGCTGCTCATTCCCACGAACGTCCTGTTCGAGGCCGCGCTCTCGTTCCTGGGAGTCGGTATCCAGGCGCCCACGGCGACCTGGGGAGGCATGCTCTCACAAGCGGTGAAGTTTTATAACGTGCCGCATTTCATGTTCTTTCCTGGCATGGCGATCTTTATCACGGTGCTGGCTTTCAACCTCTTCGGCGACGGGCTGCGCGATGCCCTCGACCCGAAAGCGTCCCGCTGACCTTCAACCTCCCGTTCTCCCGGATTAACAAGGGGTGCAAGTAAATGAACAAGAGATCCGCAGTGGCCTTCGCGGCCGCGGGTGCCGCTCTCTCCCTGGGGCTCTCCGCCTGCGGTGGCGGTGGCGGCGGCGAGACGAAGCCGGCCGACGGTTCGTCGGGCGCGCCGGCGGCCGCGGACGCGTTCAACGCCGGACTCGAGGCGGTGTTCAACCCTTCCGACAAGAAGGGTGGCGTCCTGAAGATGGCCATCTCCGAGGACTGGGACTCGGTGGACCCCGGTGACACCTACTACGCGCTCTCCTGGAACCTCGTCCGGATCTACGGCCGTTCGCTGGTGACCTACACCCCGGCCCCCGGCGCCGAGGGCCGCAAGCTCTCCCCCGACCTGGCCGAGAGCCTGGGCGAGTCGAGTGACGACAACAAGACCTGGACCTACAAGCTTCGCGCCGGCTTGAAGTTCGAGGACGGCACGCCGATCACGTCCAAGGACGTCAAGTACGCGGTCCTGCGGTCCATGGACAAGGAGACCCTGGTCAACGGCCCGACGTACTTCAACGACTGGCTGGACCTGCCGAAGGACTTCAAGAGCGTCTACAAGACTCCGGACGTCAACACCGACTCCGCGATCGAGACGCCGGACGACCAGACGATCGTCTTCCACCTGAAGAAGGCCTACGCGGGCTTCGACAACTTCGCGGCGCTGCCCGGCACGATCCCGGTCCCTCAGGCCAAGGACACCGGCGTCAAGTACCGTGATCACGTGATCGCCTCCGGTCCCTACAAGTTCGACAAGGTCGAGGCGGGCAAGCAGTACACCCTGGTCCGCAACGAGCACTGGGACCCGGCGACCGACCCGATCCGCAAGGCGCTGCCGGACAGCTACGAGATCTCCCTCGGCGTCAACGCCGACGACCTGGACAACCGGATCATCTCCGGCGACCTGCACATCGACCTCGCCGGCTCGGGCGTCCAGCCCGCCGCGCTCGGCCGCGTGCTGGGCGACCCGACGCTGAAGGCCCGATCGGACAACCCCACCGGCGCCCGCACCTGGTACACCTCGATCATCTCCGACGTGGCCCCGCTGGACAACGTGGACTGCCGCAGGGCGATCATCTTCGCCGCCGACCGGGTGGGCCTGCAGAACGCCTACGGCGGTGAGTTCGCCGGTGGTGACATCGCGACCGGTCTGATGCCGCCGTCGATCGGAGGCTGGAAGAAGCTGGACCTCTACCCGACCGGCACCGGCGACGTGGAGAAGGCCAAGGAGGCCCTCACCGCGTGCGGCAAGCCCGAGGGTTTCGAGACCACCATGGCCTACCGCGCCGACCGCCCGAAGGAGAAGGCGACCGCCGAGTCGCTCCAGCAGGCGCTGGCCAAGGCCGGCATCAAGCTGACGCTGAAGGGTTACCCCACCGGTGACTACTTCGCGCTCTACGCCGGCAAGCCGGACTTCGTGAAGAAGAACGGCGTCGGCCTGGCCACCAACGGCTGGGGCGCCGACTGGAACGACGGCTTCGGCTTCATGTCGCAGATCGTCGACAGCCGTACCATCCGTGAGTCGGGCGGTAACTACAACCTCAGCATCAAGGACAAGGAAATCGACGCGAAGATCGATCAGGCACTCCAGGAGAACGACGTCGCCAAGCGTGACGCGATCTGGGGCGAGATCGACCAGAGGGTGATGGAGCAGGCCTACGTGCTGCCCTCGGTCTGGTCCAAGGGCGTCCTCGTCCGTCCCCAGGGGGCGACGAACGTCTTCGTCACCGGTGCGTTCGACATGTACGACTACCTGAACCTGGGTGTCCAGTAAGCGTCGGAAATCCAGTTCGGTTAGTCGAGTTCGGTTAGTCGAGGCTTGAAGGGGCCGGCCCGCTGGGCCGGCCCCTGGAGCCGGGGGGACTGTGGTCACTTACATCATCCGCCGCCTGGTCGGCGCGCTGCTCATGCTCGTCATCGTGAGCATGGTCACGTTCTCGATCTTCTTTGTGATTCCCCGCATCGCGGGTGCCACGGCCGAGGACTTCGCCAGCCGTTACATGGGCAGGTCCGCGGACTCGGAGATGATCGCGGTCACGGCGGAGAAACTCGGGTTCAACGACCCGGTTCCCGTGCAGTACGGCCGCTGGATCTCAGGCGTCTTCGTCGGCTCGGAGTTCGACACCGGCGCCTCCATCGAGGAGTGCCCCGCCCCCTGTTTCGGCTACTCCTTCATCAGGAGACAGCCTGTCTGGCCCGACCTGGTGGAACGCATCCCGGTGACCCTCTCGCTCGCACTGGGCGCCTCGGTGATCTGGTTGCTCGGCGGCGTCGCGACGGGCGTGCTGTCGGCGCTGAGAAAAGGCACGATCTTCGACCGGGCGGCGATGAGCATCGCGCTCGCCGGGGTCTCTCTGCCGATCTTCTTCACCGGCATCGTCTCCCTCGTCGTCTTCAGTTACGGGTTGGGCATCACCGCGCCGGGTGGCAGTTTCACGCCGTTTTTTGAGAATCCAGCGCAGTGGGCCTACAACCTCCTCCTGCCATGGATCACACTCGCGTTCCTCTACGCCGCGTCCTATGCGCGTCTGACCAGGGCGGGAATGCTGGAGACCATGAGCGAGGACTACATTCGCACGGCCAGGGCCAAGGGCATGCGCGAGTCCAGGGTGGTCGTCAAGCACGGGCTGCGCGCCGCGCTGACACCCATCCTGACGATCTTCGGTCTGGACCTCGGCCTGCTGCTCGGTGGCGCGGTGCTCACCGAGAGCACGTTCTCCTTGAAGGGCATCGGCGACTACGCCGTCCAGGCCATCGTGACGAACGACCTTCCGAAGATCATGGGTGTCACCATGGTCGCGGCGCTCTTCGTCGTGCTGGCCAGTCTGATCGTCGACCTGCTGTACGCGGTGGTCGACCCGAGGGTGAGGCTTGGATGAGCGCTCCGTCGAGCTTTCTCGAACTGAGGGACCTGCGGATCCACTTCCCGACGGACGACGGCCTCGTCAAGTCCGTGGACGGGCTCTCCTTCCAGCTGGAGCGCGGCAAGACGCTCGGCATCGTGGGCGAGTCCGGATCCGGCAAGAGTGTCACCTCGCTGGGCATCCTCGGCCTGCACAAGGGAGGAAGGGCGAAGATCTCCGGCGAGATCTGGCTGGACGGTGAGGAACTCGTCACCGCCTCGGCCGACCACGTCAGGACGTTGCGCGGCAAGAAGATGGCGATGATCTTCCAGGATCCGCTCTCGGCGATGCACCCCTTCTACACGGTGGGCGCGCAGATCGTGGAGGCGTACCGGATCCACAATCAGGTCAGCAAGAAGGTCGCGCGCAAGCACGCCATCGACATGCTGGGCCGGGTGGGCATCCCGCAGCCGGACAGGCGCGTCGACAGCTATCCGCACGAGTTCTCCGGCGGCATGCGCCAGCGCGCGATGATCGCCATGGCGCTCTCCTGCGACCCGGAGCTCCTCATCGCGGACGAGCCGACCACGGCCCTCGACGTGACGGTACAGGCGCAGATCCTGGACCTGATGCGCGACCTGCAGCGTGACTTCAACGCCGCGCTGATCGTCATCACCCACGACCTGGGTGTCGTCGCGGAGCTGTCGGACGACATCCTGGTGATGTACGGCGGCAAGGGCATCGAGTACGGCACGTCGGAGAGCATCTTCGAGCGGCCGGAGCATCCCTACACCTGGGGTCTGCTGGGATCGATGCCACGTCTGGACAGGGAGCGGACCGAACGGCTGCTGCCGATCAAGGGCACTCCTCCCTCCCTGATCAACGTGCCCGCCGGGTGTGCCTTCCACCCGCGCTGCGAATACGCCGACCGTACCGGCGGAAGGGCGAACACCGAGGTGCCCGAGCTGATCGAGGGCGAGGGCGGCCATCTGGTCCGGTGCCACCTGCCCCGTGAGGTCAGGCGGGACATCTGGGAGAACGAGATCAAAGCGAACCTGGGGTCATCGTGAGCGAGCGAGCCGACACACCCGTTGCCCAGGCCGTGCGTTCGACGAACGGAAAGTCTGTGACCGAGCCAATTCTGTCAGTGCAAGGGCTGGAGAAGCACTTCCCGGTGACCAAGGGCCTGCTCAAACGCCAGGTCGGTGCGGTCAAAGCGGTCGACGGGATCAGCTTCGACGTCTTGAAGGGTGAGACCCTCGGCCTGGTGGGCGAGTCCGGCTGCGGCAAGACCACGACGGGGCGCATGATCACCAGGCTCATCGAGCCGACCGGCGGAAAGATCGTCTTCGAGGGACACGACATCACCCACATGTCGCAGTCCAAGATCCGGCCGCTCCGGCGCGACGTGCAGATCATCTTCCAGGACCCCTACTCCTCGCTCAACCCCCGCCACACGGTCGGCGCCATCGTCGGCGCGCCGTTCCGCATCCAGGGGATCCAGACCGAGCAGGGCACCAAGAAGGCGGTCCAGGAGATCCTGGAGCTGGTCGGGCTCAACCCCGAGCACTACAACCGCTACCCGCACGAGTTCTCCGGCGGCCAGCGCCAGCGCATCGGCATCGCCCGCACGCTCGCACTCAAGCCCAAGCTCATCATCGCCGACGAGCCGGTCTCCGCGCTGGACGTGTCGATCCAGGCACAGGTGGTCAACCTCCTGGAGGACCTGCAGGACGAGCTCGACCTGACCTACGTGGTCATCGCGCACGACCTGTCGGTGGTCCGGCACATCAGCGACCGGGTCGCGGTCATGTATCTCGGCAAGATCGTCGAGTTGGCCGACCGCAAGGACCTGTACGAGTCGCCCATGCACCCATACACCACCGCGCTGATGTCCGCGGTGCCCGTCCCCGACCCGGCCCGGCGCAGGGACCGTGAGCGCATCCGCCTCCAGGGCGACGTGCCCAGCCCGCTCAACCCGCCGCCCGCCTGCCGGTTCCACACTCGGTGCTGGAAGGCCCAGGAGATCTGCAAGACGGTGGAACCGCCACTGGAGACACTGGCCCCGGGGCACCAGGTCGCCTGCCACTTCCCGGAGAACGCCTCCACGGAGCAACCGCCTCTGCAGGCCGTCTCGAGCTGACCGCACTCGCCGCGCTCCCGTACGCCGCGCGGGCGGGTGCGTGAGGGCCCGCGCGACCGGGCGCCCCTGGCGCCTTCGCGCGAGCGTGTGAGGGGCGGCCAGGACCGGCGCGGGCGTGTGAGGGGCGTCAGGGAAGCGCGCCCGGCGTGATCAGACCGGTCTCGTACGCCAGGACGACGGCCTGGACGCGGTCGCGCAGGCCCAGCTTGGTGAGCACGTTGCCGACGTGGGTCTTCACCGTCGTCTCGCTCACCACCAGTTCGGCGGCGATCTCCGCGTTGGACATGCCCTTGGCGATCAACCGGAGCACCTCCAGTTCGCGCTCGGTCAGCCGGTCAAGGCGCGCGGGGGTCGACTGCTGGTGCACCGAGGGCAGGTGCGCGCCGAACTTGTCCAGCAGCCGCCTGGTGACGCTCGGCGCGACGATGGCGTCGCCCGCCGCCACCACCCGGATGGCCTGCACCAGTTCCTCGGGCGGGACGTCCTTCAGCAGGAACCCGCTCGCCCCGGCGCGCAGCGCCTCCACGATGTACTCGTCGAGGTCGAAGGTCGTCAGCACCAGCACCCGCGGCACGTGCGCGCCCACGGTGGCCTCCCGCACGATCCTGCGGGTCGCCTCGATGCCGTCCACCCCCGGCATCCGGACGTCCATCAGCACCACGTCGGGCAGCAGCGCCCGCGACTGGTCCTGTGCCGCCTTGCCGTCTCCGGCCTCGCCGACCACGGTGAGATCGGCCTCGGCCTCCAGGATCAGGCGGAAGCCGGTGCGCAGCAGTGGCTGGTCGTCCACCAGCAGCACCCTGATCGTCATCACGTGTCCTTGAGGGGAAACCGGGCATTGACCTCGAATCCGCCCCCGTCGCGCGGGCCGATCCTCAGAAGTCCACCATAGAGGGCGACACGCTCGCGAATACCCGCCAATCCGTGCCCGGTCGCCTCCGCGTCATCCTCGCGCGCCTGCGGGCCGAGGCCGTCGTCCTCGACCTGGATGGCCAGTCCGCCCGGTTCGTGCCGCACCCTCACCCAGGCCCGTGCCTGCGGCCCCGCGTGCCGCAGGCTGTTGGTGAGGGCCTCCTGGACGAGCCTGTACGCGGCCAGGTCGACACCGGGAGGCAGCGTTCTCGCCGTTCTCGCCGTCCCTGTCGCTCCTGCCGTCCCCGCCGCCTCCGCCGCTCCTGCCGTCTCCGGGGTGGCCCGCTCGTCCTCGATGCACAGCTGCGTCCGCAGCCCCGCCTCGCGCATCTGGTCGACCAGGGCGGGGATCTCACGCACCCCCGGCTGCGGGCTGCGCTCGACGAGGGCCCCCTCGGTCCTGAGCACGCCCACCATGCTGCGCATCTCCGCCATCGCCGTCCGGCCGAGCTCCTCGATCGCCGACAGCGCCTCTCTCGCCCCCTCGGGGTTGCCGGCCATCACCCGGCGCGCCGCGGCGGCCTGGACGGTCATCACGCTCACATGGTGGGCGACCACGTCGTGAAGCTCGCGGGCGATGCGGGAGCGCTCCTCGGCCCTCGCCGCCCGGGTGTCGGCCTCCCTGACGCGTTCCATGCGCCGCGCCCGGTCGCGCAGCTCCGCCTGGTAGGCCCGGCGCAGCAGCACGCTCCGGCCCGCGATCCACAGGGAGACGGTGAAGACGGCCATCAGTAGATGGCCGCTCCACTCGCCGAGCCGACCCCCCGCCGCCGCCGACAGGAGGTGACCGGCGAGGGCGAGCGCCGGGGCGCACAGGCTGAGAGCCAGGCCGCGCCGGCCGGCGATCGTGTAGACCAGCACCAGGGTGACGAGCCAGAGCAGGGAGGGGTTGCGTCCCGTGGAGGTCAGCGTGACCTCTGCCACGCAGACCAGGAAGAGCATCAGGAACGGCCGGTGGCCGCGCAGTGCCACCGACAGGCAGCCCGCCACGATCAGGCCGAGGCCCATCGCGTCGGGCTCCCTCAGACGGTCGGGATCACCGAAGACGTGGGCCACGTGGGCGAAGGGGACCGAGGCGGCGGCCAGCGCTCCACCGAAGATCACGTCGGGAATCAGCGGGTGCCCGTGGAACCACGTCCGCAGGCTGCCGATGGTGTCGCGCACACAATCAATGTAGGCGCCCTTCCACCGGCGCCACCCTGCCAGAGGCGGATATCACCCTCATCCCCACGAAGGATCCGCTCCGCGAAACAGCAGGAAGGCCACGCGGAGAGACCCACCCGGGAACCGGAGCGGGGAGCGCGGTGAGGCCGGGTCGAAGAGCGCGGGGGAGAACGCCGGAAGGGCTTCCGGCGCCGCCACCACGGTCACTACAGCTCGTCGGTGGCCGCCCTCGAGATCTTGGCGGACCGCCGGTTGCTGCGCACGGTGTCGCCCGGCTGCCGCTCGGGAACGGGCGGGGGAGTGCCGCCGAACTCCGGGCACAGGTCCTTGTAGCTGCACCAGTCGCACAACCTGCTGGGCCTGGAGCGCCACTCGCCGGTCTCCAGCGCGCGCTCGATCGCCTGCCACAGGGCCTGGACCTTGCGCTCGGTGGCCAGCAGGTCGGCTTCGTCGGGGGTGTAGCGCAGGACCTCTCCGCCGCCCCCGAGGTACATCAGCTGGAGCATGCGGGGCACCGAGCCGCGCAACCGCCACAGGACCAGCGCGTAGAACTTCATCTGGAACAGCGCCTTGGCCTCGAAGGCGGGACCCGGGGCGCTGCCGGTCTTGTAGTCGACGACGCGGACCTCACCGGTGGGCGCCACGTCCAGCCGGTCGATGTAACCCCGCAGCATCAGGCCGCTGCCGAGCACCGCCTCCACGTAGAGTTCCCGCTCCGCGGGCTCCAGACAGGTGGGGTCCTCAAGGGTGAAGTAACGCTCCAGCATGACGCGGGCCTGGGCCAGCCACTCGGCGCGGTCGTCGTCGCCGGTGAACATCCCGGCGTAGGAGGGATCCTCCTGCTGGAGCCTGTGCCATTGGGGCTCCAGCAGGTCGTGGGCCGCGGAGACCGTGCGCTGCGGGGCGGGAAGGTCGTACAGGCGTTCCAGCACCGAGTGGACCATCGTGCCGCGCACCGCGGCGGGCGACGGCGGCTCGGGAAGCCGGTCGATCACCCGGAAGCGGTAGAGCAGTGGGCACGTCATGAAGTCACCCGCGCGCGACGGCGACAGGGCTCCGACGATCGTGGGCTCGGTCGGTGACATGACCGCACTGTAGGTCACGGTGACGACAGTTTGTGCCCGAGGTGCCCCCGTGGCGTCTACCGGAGGCCCGATGGCGCGTACCATCGAGGACTGAGGGTGGATTGAACGAGGAAATGGTGAAGCAGCGGTGAGCAGCGACAGCCCACGCCAGGACAATCCAGGGCTGCTGATGGGCCGCCCGTTCGGCATCCCGATCTACGTCTCGCCGACCTGGTTCATCGTGGCGGCGTTCATCACCTACTCGTTCCAGAGCGTGGTGGCCTACAGGCTGCCCGATCTGAGCATCCCGCTCACCTATGTCGTCGCGTTCGTCTTCGCGGTGCTGCTGTACGTCTCGGTGCTCCTGCACGAGCTGGCACATTGCGTGGTGGCCAGGATGTACGGCCTGCCGGTACGGCGCATCACGCTCTACCTGCTCGGCGGTGTCTCGGAGATCGAGCGCGAGCCGGAGACCCCGGGCAGGGAGTTCATGGTGGCCTTCGCCGGGCCGCTGCTCTCGCTCGGGCTGGCCGCGATCGGATTCGCCGCCTCCTACGTCATCGACCCCGGCACGATCGCCGGCGTCCTGGTCTTCCAGCTCTGGCTCGCCAACCTGATGGTCGGGATCTTCAATCTGCTCCCGGGGCTGCCGCTCGACGGCGGGCGCATGCTGCGGGCGGGCGTCTGGAAGATCACCCGCAAGCCGCTCTCCGGCACGGTCGCGGCGGCCTGGGCTGGCCGGGTGCTGGCCATCGCCCTGGTCGTACTGCCCGTCGGGCTGACGCTGGTGGCCGGGCAGGAACCGGGCCTGATGCTCATCTGGTCGCTGTTGCTCGCCGCCTTCATCTGGTTCGGCGCCACCCAGTCGCTGCGCGGCGCCCGCGTACGGGCCCGGATCCCCGAGGTCAACGCCCGCGCCCTCGCCAGGCGGGCCATCGCGGTGACCGGCGACGTGCCGCTGGCCGAGGCCCTGCGGCGGGCCGCGGAGGCACAGGCGGGGGCGATGGTGGTGGTCGACCACGAGGGTCATCCCACGGGCATCGTCAACGAGGTCGCGGTGGAGTCCACCCCGGAGAGCCGTCGCCCCTGGGTGACGGCGGGTTCGCTCGCGCGCAGCCTGGAGCCGTCGCTGGTGCTGGCCGCGGACCTGGAGGGGGAGCCGCTGATCGACGCCATGCGCGAAGCCCCGGCCGGGGAGTATCTCCTGGTGGAGCGTGGCGGCGAGATCTTCGGCGTGCTCGCGACCTCGGATGTGAACCGCGTGTTCAGCGGGGTTTAAGCGAACCACAGGTGGTTTACAGGCGTCTCACTGGATACTCGCCGATGACAGGGGATGACAGGAGAGGAACGTACCTGTTCGTCCCACTCGTCTTCGGCTCTCACCAGGACTAGGGTTTTGGCCAGCGAATGGGCTGGCCACGTAGCTTAAGGGACGTCAATTGGCACCCCCCCAAACACCGGCGCCTGCCGGTGATCTGACGCCGGATCTTCTCGGCGCCCCCGAATGGACCGATCAGATGGTCGCGGCCGCGGGCATCCCCATGTACGACATCCCCTTCCTCACGGTCGGTGGTGGCATGGGATCCTTCGTGACGCTCGACTACCTCAGGATCTACGGCGTTCCCACCTCGCAGATGCGGGTGGTGTCCAACATCGACCATCCGTGGCAGACCTACGAGTTCCTCACCAGGTGCTCGCAGATCCCCCGGAGTGAGCGGATCCGCTCCGACTCCTCCTCCCGCCCGGACAACCTGTGGGGTTTCCCCTCCTACGCCCTGGAAGAGGCGTGGAAGGAGAAGAATCCGTCATACCTGTGGCAGATCCTCACCGAGCCGCTCCTGAACGACTACTGGACCCCGCGCGCCGGCACCGTCTTCGAGAACCTCGAACGCGAGGCCAAGCGCATCAACTACTGGGACATGCTGGTCAAGGGGCAGGTGCGGATGGTCCGCCGCAGGGCGGGCGGCGGCTACTTCACCGTGGTCACCCCGCCCGACGGCGCGGCGCCGACCAAGCGCATCATCTTCCGGTCGCGCTTCGTGCACATCGCGATCGGCTATCCGGGTCTGAAGTTCCTGCCGGACCTGCAGGAGTTCCGCACCAAGCACGGTGACTACCAGCGCGTCGTCAACGCCTACGAGCCGCACGAGCAGGTCTACGAGTTCCTGAAGACCCGGCCGGGCACCGTGGTCATCCGCGGTGGCGGCATCGTCGCCTCCCGGGTGCTCCAGCGGCTGTTCGACGACCGGGAGCGACACAACCTGCAGACCCAGGTCATTCACATCTTCCGCACGTTCGTCAGCGGCTCCCACGGGCCGCACATCTGGTCGCGCCGCAAGGGCGGGGACGGCTGGGCCTACCAGGGCTTCAACTATCCCAAGTCGGTGTGGGGCGGCCAGCTCAAGGCGCAGATGCGCAAGCTGGAGGGCGCCGACCGGGCGAGGAAGTACAAGGAGATGGGAGGCACCAACACCCCCTTCAGGCGGCGCTGGCAGGAGCAGATGCGGGCGGGCCGCAGCGGCGGCTACTACCACCCCGTGCAGGGCACCGTCGACCGCGTGGAGCAGAGCCACGACGGGCGGCTCGTCAGCTACGTGCGCAGCAGCGACGGCATCGTCCGTGAGCCGGTGTCCGACTACATCATCGACTGCACGGGCCTCGAGGCCGACATCGCCGAGCACCGGATCTTCGCGGACCTGCTGCAGCACGGCGGGGCGTTCCGCAACCCGGTGGGCAGGCTGGAGGTGGAGCGACACTTCGAGGTGAAGGGGACGGCCAACGGTGACGGTGCCCTCTACGCCTCGGGGTCGGCCACGCTCGGCGGCTACTTCCCCGGCGTCGACACCTTCCTCGGCCTGCAGATCGCGGCACAGGAGATAGCGGACGACCTGGCGAAGCGTGGATTCGTCAAGAAGATGGGACCGCTACGGTCGACCTCGCAGTGGTTCAAATGGGCCCGCAACTCGCCGGTGTAAGGAGTAGTTCTCGTGGTTCCGACACTGCTGGGCCGTATTCAGACGCGCCTTCTCATGCTCGCCACCGTCGGCGTGTTCATCACCCTGCTGATCGTTCCCCTGCTCCCCGGTTCGGGGCCGCTCTCCGGCCGCTACGTCAACGGCCTCCTGGTCATCGCGGCGGTGGCCGTGCTGGGGGTCGTCTGGGAGCTGATATACCACTTCCTGATGCAGTTCAGATGGGAGAAGGACTGGCCGACTCTCTTCGGCCTGCTGACGCTCGTGCCCGAAGGTCTTGTGCTGTACTTTTTGCTACGGTCCGGTGCAGTTGATTTCATCGATCCGGTCCCACCGGCCGCCTTCTGGACGCATTTCACCGTCGTCTGGGTATGCATCTGGTTGGTGACGAACGGTCCCATGAGGGTGCCGTTCATCCGATGGCGTTTCCGGGGAGGGAGAGTTCTGTGACCGACCAGGGCTTCGGAGTGGTGCGTCCGCTTCCGGGCAACGGGCTGGTGGCCCACGAGGGTGGCCTGCTGCTGGTGTGCGACGCGGCCGAGGCCGTCGTTGAGGATCTGCTGGGAGCGCTGCGGGAGACCGCGGCCTCCGGCGGCGACGGCAGGGCGCTGGCCCGCCGCGTCGCCCAGATCCTCGCCGCCATGATGGGTGAGCCGGTGGCGTGCGCCGTCGCCGGCCCCGTCGGCGGGGGAGTGGCCGTCCTGGTCAGCGGCCCCGCGTTCGCGTCGGTGACCGGCGCGAACGGTGAGATCCAGCTCGCGGGGCGCGACGCGCTCACCTGGTCCGACCGGCTGGTCCCCGGCCCGGTGACCCGGGTGGAGCTGCGCCTGCCCGATGCGGAGGCCGCGCACCCGCTCTCCCGGCTGGACGCCGGGGTGATCGTCGCGGGTGGGGTCTCGTGCGATCCGACCGAGCCGGGCGCCGCCCCGCGTGCCGTGCCACGGGCGGAGTCCGCCGCCCCCCAGGGACAGCATGCCCAGCAGGCACAGCACGCCGCCCCCCGGATGGAGCCCGCGGCCCCCGAGTCCATCCCGATGTCCGCGCCGCCCGAGCGGTCGGCACCCCCCGCGTGGTCGGCACCTCCGGAGCCTCCGCCCTATCCCATGGGCCCGGCCGATCCCTATCCGTCGGCCGCCCCGCCCGCGGAGCCGCGGCGCGAGCCGCAGCCGCAGGGATGGCACTCCGAGCCGATGCCGCAGGGCCCGCTCTCCTCTCCGGGCCACCCGGGGGTGCAGTCCGGCGGTCCCTCCAGCGGGCCCGCTCCGGCGGTCGTCCACCACGAGGACATCGACACCGCCATGGCGAGCGGGATCGGCGGCGACCCCATCGACGTGCGCGACCAGCCGTTCGAGTACGAGTTGCTGACGCCCGGGGGAGCGCAGCCGGGAAACGAACCCTCCGCCGCTCCCGCGCCCGGCCCGGCGGCCGAGCCCGAGGCGCGGCCGCTGGTCTACGGGGTCGACTGCAAGAACGACCATTTCAACGACCCTCGCGTCCCCTACTGCGCGGTCTGTGGCATCGCGCTGGTCCAGCGCACCCTCGTCCCCTACAAAGGGCCGCGCCCGCCGCTGGGGGTGCTGCTCCTGGACGACGGTCTGACGCTGCGGCTCGACACCGACTATCTGGTGGGCCGTGACCCCGAGCGGGCTCCCGAGGTGGCGGACGGCTCGGTGCGCGCGGCCAAGGTCACCAGCCCCGACGGCTCGGTCTCCCGCCGTCACCTGCGGGTGGCGCTGGACGGCTGGGACGTCAACCTGGTCGATCTGGGGTCGGTCAACGGCACCCAGATCCAGCCGCCCGGTGACCCCAACTTCTACGACATCCCGCCGAACGAGCCGGTCGCGATCCTGCCCGGCACCACCGTGCGGATCGGCGTCTCACGCACCATGCGCTACGAGTCGCACCGCAACCGCTGAGGAACGCCTCTCGCCTTTTTTCGGCGGCACGGCCGTGGGCCGTGCCGCCGATACGCGTTCAGGGGGATGCGGGCAGCAGCAGGTGGCCAGGAGGTGCGACAGGCGGTCCGAACCGGGGGCAGAGTCGGCGGGGAGGCGTCAGGGCTGCGGGATCGGGGCGCGCAGGGCGGAGACCGCCTCGGCCCAGTCGACGGGGTCGGGGTCCTGCTCGGCGCGGACCAGTAGATGGACGTCTTCGGGGACGTTCGCCGTGTCGGCGGCGACGACCAGCGCGCCCTCGGGGACCGGGCCCGAGGTGGCCTCCACTCCGAGCTTGGCCAGCCGCTTGGCCAGCGCCGAGGCCCGGTTCCCTCCGATGACGACGAGGGGACGTCCCCACAGCGTCGCGAGGCCGAGCGCCACGTGGGCGGCGGCGTCGCCGCCCGGGCCGTAGTGCACCGCCACCGGTTCGGAACCGGGCCCGGCCTGCTCGAACGCGGACGGCGGCACCGGCACGGCCACGGTCACCACGCGGCAGGTGGCGCCGTCGCGCATACCGGCGTAGCCGGGGACGTCGGCGGGCAGCACCAGCAGGTCAGGACGGGCACCGGAGGCCAGCCCCGGCAGTTCGCCCGCCACGTCCGCGCTGAACCGGCTCACCACCCTGCTGTCCGAGCCGCGCTCGCGAACCGTGGCGGCCAGTGTCTCCAGCTCGTGAAGGATCTCGGTCAGCTCCGCCAGCTCCGAGGAGAGGCCGATGCCGACCTCCAGGCGCCCCGAGGGGTAGGGGCGCAGGTGGCCCAGGACCACCTCGGAAGGGGTCGACGGGGACGTCGAGAGGGCCAGGGCGGTGGCCAGGCCGACGAGCGGGGCCTGCTCGGCGGGAGGGTCGGGCACGACCACCAGCACCCGGTGGGCGGCGGTCACCCCCAGGGCGGCGCGCTCGGCGTCGGCGATGTCGCGAGCCACCCGCCTGTCGGGGTAGAGCCTGCGCACCAGCGGGCCGGTCATCGCGGTCGTGACGAGGGCCATGACCACCATCAGCGAATACAGCTCGTCGTCGAGCACGCCCTTCTGCAGGCCGACGGTGAGGATGACGATCTCGGTGAGTCCTCGCGTGTTGAGCAGGGCCGCGAGCGTCCAGGACTGCCGTCCGGGCAGCCGCTGCGTCCGGGCGGCGGCGTAGGAGCCGAGCAGCTTGCCGCCGATCGCGACGGCCAGGATCGCGGCGAGCGTGCCGAGGCTGGACAGGTCGAGCTCGCGCAGGTTGACGTTGAGACCCGCCACCACGAAGAACATCGGCAACAGCAGCAGCACGGCGAGCTGCTCCAGCCGCTCCAGGATCTCGTGGTTGAGCCGCTCGGCTCCCTCGCGGGGCATCACCGCGCCGAACACGAACGCCCCGAAGATGAAGTGGACGTGCATCCACTCGGTGGCCCAGGCCGACCCGATCAGGCCGATGAGCACCAGCGAAAGCAGCCCTGGCGTGAGCCGCCCGGCCTTCTCGTACGCGGGCACCAGACGGGCCAGCAGGGGCTTGACCACCAGGAACATCACCAGCGCGTACGGCAGGGCGAGCAGGACCTTCCACTGCCCTTCGGCCTCTCCCGCCCCGGCGATGCCCACGACCACCGCCAGAACGGTCCAGGCGAGCACGTCGATGACGGCCGCGGAGGCGAGGGCGAGGCCGCCGAGCGTGATGCGCTGCATTCCCCGGTCGGTGAGGATCCTGGCCAGCACGGGGAACGCGGTGGCGGCCATCGCCGCCCCCATGAACAGCACGAACGGCAGCGTCCTGTCGCGGCCCACGTGCTCGCCCGCGATGCTGAGCGCGAGCACGCACCCCAGGACGAAGGGCACCACGGTCGAGCCGAGCGCCACGGTCACCGCGATCCGGCCCTTGCCCCTGACCAGCTTCTGGTCCAGCTCCAGGCCGACGACGAACATGAACAGCACGAGGCCGACGTTGGCCAGCGCCTGCAGCGGGGGCCGCATCTCGGGCCCGAACAGCTGGTCACCGATGAGGGGGCCCAGCAGCGTGGGGCCCAGCAGGATGCCCGCCACGATCTCGCCGATGACCGGGGGCTGGCCGAGCCTTTTGGCCAGTGCTCCGAACAGCCGGGCCGCCGCGAGGACGATGACGAGGTCGAGCAGGAGCAGATCCATGTGCAGCACTTGCGAGCACGCTTTCCGTATGCAAAGAAAAGCCCCGAGAATGTCGAAGGCGACGTTACCGTGTGGGGGATGTCGCCGCGAACGTCGCGTGGGTATGGAGGGAGACCGTTGGTGGAAGGCATCGCCGATTACGAGTTCGTCCGGTCACTGGGGGCGGGCAACCACGGCGAGTTCTACTTGGCGAAGAGGCCGGAACGGTTGCCCGTCGAGGCGGACCTGGTCGCGGTGAAGGTGGTGGGCGGCACCGGGAACGACGCGTTCCGCCGCGCCACGAGGGAGTTGAAGGCGTTCGCCGCGGTGCGTTCCCCTTACCTGGTGCGGCTCTACGACGCGGGCCAGCAGGGCGGGGTGTTCTACTACTCGATGGAATACCTGCCGGGTGGCTCGCTGGCGCGTCCCGCGGAGCGTCCCTCGCGTGAGCGGGTGCTGCGCGCGGTCGCCTGCGTGTCCCACGCGGCGCAGGCGCTGCACGAGGAGGGCATCGTTCACCGTGACATCCGTCCCGGCAATGTGCTGCTCACCGAGGACGGCGGCAAGCTCTCCGACCTCGGCCTGTCGCAGGTGCTGATGCCGGGGGCGACGGTGACCGGGATGGGGGACATCGGCTCGGTGGAGTTCACCGACCCCACGCTGCTGCAGGGGGAGACCCCGACCCCCGGGGGCGATGTGTGGTCGCTGGGCGCGACGCTGCACTGGGCGGTGAGCGGCAACGGTCTCTACGGGGAACTGCCCACCCACGACCCGCTGCTGACCCTGCGCAAGGTGTACAGCACGACGCCGTCGATCCACCCGAGCCTGGAACCGGAGCTGTCGGACCTGGTCCAGGCATGCCTTGGCGACGCGGCCAAGCGGCCCACCGCCAGGGGAGTGGCCGACCGGCTCTACGCCCTGCTGGCCTGAGAGTCCCGCGGCTCCGGGGAGGTCCCCGCCGGTCCGGGACGCTCCGCGGGTGCCGGCCCTGAGAGCTCAGGGCCGGCCGGTGTCCGGCCGCCCGGTGCGTTCTCCGGGGAGCGCGGGGGCCCTCGTCCCGGGACAGGCAGGGCCGTCCGGCCGTGCGGGCCTACGCGCCGGTGGGACGGAGGCGGTCCAGCTCGGCGTCGAGCATCCGTTCCAGGCGCGCGGCGTCGAGCCTGTCGGGATAGAGCAGGTGGTGCGCGCTCAGTCCGTCGACGAGGGCGAGCAGCCGCTCGGTGACGTCGTCGAGGTCGTCGGCGGTGGTGATCTCTCCGTCGGCGGCCGCCGCGCCGAGCAGGCTGCGTACCAGGTAGCGCAGCTCCTCGGCCTCGGCGCGCTGCGCCTCCAGCATCGCCGGGCTGGTCATGCTGCGGCTCCAGAAGCCGATCTCCAGCCCGCTCTCGCGGGCGCGCTCGTCGTCCAGCGGGAGGTTGTCGAGGAGGAGTTCGCGCAGCGCGGCCAGGCCGGTGAGACCGGCCAGCTTGCCGCGCAGGCGCTCCACGATGCGCCGGTGCGAGGAGCGCAGCGCCGACAGCATGATGTCGTCCTTGTCGGCGAAGTAGTGGGTCAGCACGCCGTTGGAGTAACCGGCCTCCCTGGCGATGGCCCGGGTCGTGGCGGCCTCGATGCCCTCGCGCAGGATGACGCGGCGCGCGGCCTCCACGACCTCCTCGCGGCGCTCGCCGTGGTTGACGATCTTCGGCACCTCGCTCCTCCCTGAACGGATTCGTTGACATTTTAGTCGGTCGCCCGTCTATTATCCGCTGAAGACATGAGGAGGACTCGATATGACCGTCGTCACCCTCGGTGCGCACATCGTGGACGTGCTCGCCAGACCGGTGGAGTCGATCCCCGCCGGCCAGGACACCCACCTGCTGGAGCAGATCCGTGTCACCGCCGCGGGCGCCGCCGCCGCGACCGCCGTCGACCTGGCCGCGCTCGGCGTCCCGGTGGCCTCGGTGGGGGCGATCGGGGACGACGAGCTCGGCGACCTGCTCGTCATGATGATGGGGCGGCGCGGGGTCGACGTGACCGGGATCGTCCGCAGGCGGGGGGAGCAGACCGCCGCCTCGATCCTGCCGATCCGTCCTGACGGCGGGCGCCCGTCCTTCCACGTTCCCGGCGCGAACCTGGGTCTGTCCACCGCCGACGTCGCCCGTGAGACCGTCCTCGGCGCGCGGGTCGTGCACCTGGGCGGCATGGACGTCACCTGGGGCCTGTACGACCCCGCGTTCTTCGCGCTGCTGGACGAGGCGCGAGCGGCGGGCACCATCGTCACCATGGACCTGCTGTCCAACATGCCGGATCTCATGCAGGGGGTCCGCGACTTCCTTCCACACGTCGACTACCTCCTGCCCAACGAGGAGCAGGCACTGCTGATGAGCGGCGCCGGTGAGGCGGGGGATGTGCAGGAGGCCGCGAACGCACTGCTGGCGCAGGGGGCCTCGGCCGTCCTGGTCACGCTCGGCGCGGACGGGAGCCTGATCGCCGACGCGAAGGGCGTCACCCGCGTTCCCGCCCTCGACGTCCCCGTGGTCGACACCACCGGCTGCGGCGACGCCTACTGCGCCGGGTTCGTCGCGGGTCTGGTCGACGGCCGTGACGTGGCCGGTGCCGCGCGGCTCGGCACCGCGCTGGCCGCCCGCGTCGCCGGGGGCCTGGGCTCGGACGCGGGTCTGGACGGTGCGAGGGAGCTACGGGACGAGAAGTGACCTCGCCGTTCACGGCCCCCGGCCCCGCGACCGTACGGGCGGCGGGGAGCGGCCGAACCCATCCAGGCATGACCAGAGACGAAAGGACGGCGCATGTCCATCGACGCCAAACTCAGGGAGCGGGCCGCCAAGGTCGTCCCCGGCGGCATGTACGGCCATCTCAACGCGGCCCTGCACGGTCCCGCCTACCCGCAGTTCTTCGTCGGGGGAGAGGGATGCCGCCAACGTGACGCCGACGGACGTGAGTACGTCGATCTCATGTGCTCGTGGGGACCCGTCGTGCTCGGTCACCGCCATCCCGCAGTCGAGGGCGCCGTCGCCGCACAGCTCGCCGCGGGCGACTGCCTCAACGGTCCCGGCCCCGTCTACGTGGAGCTCGCCGAGCTGCTGGTGGAGACCGTCCCGCAGGCCGACTGGGTGATGTTCTCCAAGAACGGCACCGACGCCACCACCCAGGCACTGATGGTCGCCCGCGCCGCCACCGGCAGGACCAAGGTCCTCATGGCGCACGGCGCCTATCACGGGGCCGACCCGTGGTGCACGCCCAGCCCGGCGGGGACCACTCCCAACGAGCGTGCCGACCTGGTCGAGTTCACCTACAACGACCTCGCCAGTGTCGAGGCCGCCGCGGCCCAGGCGGAGGGCGACGTCGCCGCGATCATCGTGACGCCGTTCAAGCACGACTCGTTCGAGGACCAGGAACTCGTCGCCGCGGAGTTCGCCCGGGGGGTGCGGGCCCTGGCAGACCGGATCGGCGCCGCTCTGGTGATCGACGACGTGCGCGGGGGCTGGCGGATCGACCTGGGTGGTTCCTGGGAGCCCCTGGGCGTGCGCCCCGATCTGTACGCCTTCAGCAAGGCCATGGCCAACGGCCACCCGATCGCCGCGGTCACCGGTGTGGACTCCCTGCGCGGGCCCGCCCAGACGCTCTACTCCACCGGCTCCTTCTGGTTCAACGCCGCTCCGATGGCCGCGGCCAAGGCCACGATCGAGACGTTGCGCGCCATCGACGGCATCGCCCTGATGGAGCGCGCGGGCACCCGCCTGCGCGAGGGCCTGGCCGCCCAGGCGGCCTCCCACGGCTTCACGGTCAACCAGACGGGGCCGGTGCAGATCCCGTGGCTCTCCTTCGAGGGCGACGCGACGCTGGACAAGGGCATGTTCTGGGCCGCGGCCTGCCTGGAGGAGGGGGTTTACCTGCACCCGTGGCACAACTGGTTCCTGTCTGCGGCCCACACCGACGCCGACATCGATCGGGCACTCCAGGGCACCGACGCCGCCTACGCCAAGCTCAGGGCCCGCTTCGGCGCCGACTGAGACCCGGCCGGGGCCTTTCTGGGGCGGCCGGACGTTTCGGATCGCCCGCGACTTCCGTGACGGTGTACGGCCGGCGCCGGGAGTCGCGGGCGTGGCGATCCAGCGCGGCGGACGATCACCGCGGGTCGATCGGGGCCGGCGCCGGGCGTCGTCCGGGCTAGTGCCGGGCGTCGTCTCGCAGGCGAGACCACTGCAGGTCGTCCAGGCGTGTGCCGTCCGGGCCAGGCAGCATCCCGCGCAGCAGCGCCTCGCGGGTGAAGCCCGCGCGCTCCAGCACGCGGTGCGAGGCGACGTTGCCGGGAGAGGTGCCCGCGATGATCCTGGCCAGGGGGGTGTGCTCGAAGACCCAGCCGACCAGCAGGTTCACCGCCCTGGTGGCGAAGCCCCTGCCGCGAAACTCCGGTCGCAGGCTGTAGCCCGTCATCGCCTGTCCCAGCGGGGGGATCACCCCGGTGAGCTGGATGTCCCCGGCGAACGCGCCCGTCGCGGCGTCCAGGATCGCGACCTCGGCGCCTCTGCCCGCCAGCCAGTCCGCGCCCGCGGTACGGCAGCGCTCCTCGACCTTCTCGAATGTGGAGGGTTCGGAAGGGACGCTGTACCTCACGACGTCGGGCAGGTTCCGCAGCGCCAGGTAGTCGGCGGTGTCGGAGACGGTGAGCCGCCTGAGCCGTACGACCCCGTCGGTGAGCGAGCCGCCGGGAAACTCCGGCAGCAGGGGCGGCACGCGCTCGCCGGAGTCGCCGCGCAGACGTGCGAAGCCCACCAAATCGTGCCGGGTGCCGTCACGCTGCTCCTCGGCCCCGCGCCGCACGCCCTCGTGGTGGAACCCCGCGGCGAGGGCGACCCGCTGGCTGGCCAGATTCTCCACGTTGGCGAGCAACTCGACGCGCTCGACCCCGTGGCGGAACCCCCACGCGGTCAGCGCGGCGGTGGCGGCCGTGGCCACCCCGCGGCCCCGCGCCCACGGGGCGACCAGGTAGCCGATCTCGATGCCCCCGCGAGGACGGGCCATGAGGCCGATGTTGCCCAGCCACTCACCCGTCGCCGCGTCCGCGATCGCGAACGGGGCACCTCCTGTCTGCCACTCCTGGCGGCACCGTTCCATGTACTCAAGGGCGTCGTCCCGGGTGTACGGCACGGGGACGAGAGGGAGGAAGCGGACGATCTCCGGGTCGGCGCAGGCCCGGGTGATCGCCTCGGCGTCGGCCGGGGCGAGCGGCCTCAGGACGACAGGGCCGGCCGGAATCACATCATGGGAAAACACGCCATAACAGCTACCAGGTGCCCTCTTATGAGGGCGAATCAATTTGCGGATGACCTCCGCCCTCTCCGCCCTGTCCCCTCCCTCCTCGTCCCTTCTCCGATCTCTCTCGCTTCGCCCTCCCGGCGCCCCGAGGTTCGCGCCCGTCCTGCCCGCGTGGCCGTGTTCCGGACCGTCCGAGGACACCGTCGCGCGCCGATAACCTTGCGGTCATGGGTTTTCGCAGGCATGGGCCGTTTCAGGCCGGGGATCAGGTTCAGCTCACCGACCCCAAGAACAAGCGTCACACGGTGACGCTGAAGGAAGACGGCGTGTTCCACACGCACAAGGGCGGGATCCCGCACAGTGAGCTGATCGGCCGGCCCGAGGGCTCGGTGGTGCGTTCGTCCGGCGGCACCCAGTATCTGGCGTTCAGACATCTCCTGCAGGACTACACACTGTCCATGCCGCGAGGCGCGGCGGTGATCTATCCCAAGGACTCGGCCCAGATCGTGGCCATGGCCGACATCTTCCCCGGGGCCCGGGTGGTGGAGGCGGGTGTCGGTTCCGGCGCGCTCACCTGCTTCCTGCTGCGCGCCATCGGTTCCGAGGGCACCCTCACCTCGTACGAGCGGCGCCAGGACTTCGCCGAGATCGCCACCAAGAACGTGGAGAAGTTCTACGGCGGCCCGATGAAGCAGTGGCGCCTGGTGGTCGGCGACTTCGTCGAGGCTCTGGACGAGAGCGACGTCGACCGGATCATCCTGGACATGCTCGCCCCGTGGGAATGTGTGGACGCCGCGGCCCGGGCACTCACGCCCGGTGGCGTGATCTGCTGTTATGTCGCGACCACGACCCAGCTCTCGCGTACGGTCGAAACTCTGCGGGAGCACGGGAGTTTCACCGAGCCCCATGCGTGGGAGACCCTGGTTCGTGACTGGCATGTCGAGGGACTGGCCGTGCGGCCCGACCACAGGATGGTCGGCCACACCGGGTTTCTGGTCACGGCCCGTCGCATGGCCGACGGGGTGACGCCACCACCTCGACGTAGACGTCCGGCGAAGGGGGCACATGGCGAGGAGTCCGCGACTTCCACGTCTTCCGCCACATGATGACGATTCGGCCACGACGGTCCGTCGGAGCGTGACATGGGAGCAGACCTTCGTGTTCTTATACTTCTAGGACTAAAACCCCCAAAAGGGATTAATCATCACGCACTTAATGTAGTCATATGAACACCGCTCAGCCAGGTAAGGGACAGCCCTTAGATGGGTAGGGTTTTGAGTAGTCGGTCTCGACTGGGAAGGAGGTGACGCCGTGGCAGCTCGCGACGACGCTGAAGCTCGTGCCGCGCAGCGCGAACGGGAGGTCGCCGACCTCACAACACAGGTCTCCTTCCTGCAGGAGGAGATCACCGCGTTGCGTCGGAAGCTGACGGAGTCTCCCCGGCAGGCCAGGATTCTCGAAGAGCGTCTCCATGACGTGCAGGCGAACCTCGCGGCCGTAACCGGCCAGAACGAGCGTCTGGTGGCCACCCTCAAGGAGGCCAGAGACCAGATCGTCGCCTTGAAGGAGGAGGTAGACCGGCTGGCACAACCGCCGTCCGGGTTCGGTGTGTTCCTCGAAGCCAGAGAAGACGGCACGGTGGAGGTCTTCACCGGTGGCCGCAAACTCAGGGTGAACGTGAGCCCCGCGGTGGAGGTCGAGTCGCTGAAGCGTGGCCAGGAGGTCATGCTCAACGAGGCGCTCAACGTCGTAGAGGCCCTCGGCTTCGAGGACCTCGGTGAGATCGTGATGCTCAAGGAGCTCCTTGAGGACGGCCGGCGCGCGCTGGTGATCTCACACGCCGACGAGGAGCGGGTGGTGAAGCTCGCCGAGTCGCTGCTGGACCAGCCGATCCGGGCGGGTGACTCCCTGCTGCTCGAACCGCGCTCGGGCTACGTCTACGAGCGCATCCCCAAGTCCGAGGTCGAGGAGCTCGTCCTGGAGGAGGTGCCCGACATCTCCTACGAGGAGATCGGCGGGCTCATGCGGCAGATCGAGCAGATCCGGGACGCCATCGAGCTCCCGTACCTGCACGCCGACCTCTTCCGCGAGCACAAGCTCCGCCCGCCCAAGGGTGTCCTGCTCTACGGGCCGCCCGGCTGCGGTAAGACCCTCATCGCGAAGGCCGTCGCCAACTCCCTGGCCAAGCAGGTCGCGGAGAAGACCGGCCAGTCCGGCAAGAGCTTCTTCCTCAACATCAAGGGTCCCGAGCTTCTCAACAAGTACGTCGGCGAGACCGAGCGGCACATCCGCCTGGTCTTCCAGCGGGCTCGCGAGAAGGCCTCCGAGGGGACCCCGGTGATCGTGTTCTTCGACGAGATGGACTCGATCTTCCGGACCCGAGGCTCGGGCGTCTCCTCCGACGTCGAGAACACCATCGTTCCCCAGCTCCTGTCGGAGATCGACGGCGTCGAGGGGCTGGAGAACGTCATCGTGATCGGCGCCTCCAATCGTGAGGACATGATCGACCCGGCGATCCTGCGGCCGGGCCGCCTGGACGTCAAGATCAAGATCGAGCGGCCGGACGCCGAGGCGGCCAAGGACATCTTCTCCAAGTACCTCATCCCTGAGCTCCCGCTCCACGCCGAGGATCTCTCCGAACACGGCTCCAACCGCCAGGAGACGATCTCCGGCATGATCCAGCGGGTCGTCGAGCGGATGTACACCGAGAGCGAGGAGAACCGCTTCCTTGAGGTGACCTACGCCAACGGCGACAAGGAGGTCCTGTACTTCAAGGACTTCAACTCCGGCGCGATGATCCAGAACATCGTCGACCGGGGCAAGAAGATGGCGATCAAGCAGTTCCTGGAGACCGGCCAGAAGGGCCTGCGGATCCAGCATCTGCTGGCGGCCTGCGTGGACGAGTTCTCCGAGAACGAGGACCTGCCCAACACCACCAACCCCGACGACTGGGCCCGCATCTCCGGCAAGAAGGGCGAGCGGATCGTCTACATCCGCACCCTCGTGACGGGCAAGCAGGGCACAGAGGCCGGACGCTCCATCGACACGGTGGCCAACACCGGTCAATACCTGTAACCACGTGTGACCGGCGGCGCGGTTCCCCTCGGGGGCCGCGCCGTCGGCGTCGTCATGCCTGCCGCAACACATTCGACGGCCTGTGGGTTTTGTCCTGTTTAAACCTTTTTGTCCTCGTGTATTCGGCTCTCCTTTCACACCCGCCCCGGAAATGGCCGGAAATAGACAGCCGTCACGGGGAACCCGAATGATCGAGACGCCGTCCAAGTGGCGTGCGTGAACATTCCGGCCCGGCCGCCCGGTGAACGGCACGGGGTCTCGCGAGGCGCTTCGGGGAAGTGGCCGCCTCGCCGAACTCGACCTCCTGCGCTTCTTCGCCGCCATCGCGGTGCTCGCCTTCCACTACTTCATCGCCTTCGCCTCGGTGTGGGGCGACCGCCCGGCCGAACTGTTCCCGGCGATCTCCACCGTCTCCGGGCTCGGCATCCTCGGCGTCGAGCTGTTCTTCATGATCAGCGGGTTCGTGATCCTGATGAGCATCTGGGGGCGGAGCCTGGGGGCGTTCGCCCTCTCCCGGCTGGTGCGGCTCTACCCCGCCTACTGGGTCAGCGTGGCCGTCACCGCCGCGGTGTACGGGCTGACCGCCGCCACGGCCCTGGATCCCAAGCTCAGCCTCGGCGAGTACGGGATCAACCTCACGATGCTCCAACGGGCCCTCGGCGTCTACGACGCCAACGGCGTCTACTGGTCGCTCTGGGTGGAACTCCGCTTCTACGTACTGATCTCGATCCTGGTGATCGTCGGGGTGACGCTCAACCGCTGCCTGGTCTTCATGGGCGTCTGGCTGCTGGCGGCCGGGTTCTTCGCCGGAAGCGACGAGGCGTGGGTCGAGCTCGTGGTCATGCCCAAGTACGCGGCGTACTTCGTCGGCGGCATGGCGTTCTTCCTGATGACGAGGTTCGGTCCCAGGCTCGTCCTGTGGTGCCTGGCCGGGATCAGCGGCGGCCTGGCCGTGAGCGCGGCGATCGACCGGGTGGCCGGGCGCGTCGAGAAGGTCGGCTACGCCGCGATGCCCGTGCCCGAGTGGGCCGTGGTCGCCACGGTGGTCGGTTTCTACGTGCTCATGGCCATGGTGGCGCTGGGATGGCTGGGATGGCTGCGCTGGCGCGGCCTGGTCGTCCTGGGCGCGCTCACCTACCCGCTCTACCTGTTCCACACCCCGGCCGCGGTCCTGATCGTCCCCGCCCTGCGGGACGTGCTGCCGCCCCCGCTGACCGCCCTGGTCACGGTGCTGGCCGCGACGGCGTTCTCCTATCTGGTGTACCGGGTGGCCGAGCGTCCGCTTCAGGAGTTCGTCAAATCCATGAGGCGGAGAGGGGCCGCATCCCCGTCCCCGTCACAGCTCCCCGCGCTCTCCTCGATCCCCCTCGCAACGGGCGAAAAGGCTTCGGTGCCATAACTGTCCGACCACCGGGCATAGTGAAGGGTCTAGGGTCGGGAATAGATACCACGGAGAGAAACAGTCCCTGACGAACAGAGGGTGCGCATGACGGTACGGCGGGTGATGGGCATCGAGACCGAATACGGCATCTCCGTGCCCGGACAGCCGGGGGCCAACGCGATGGTGACCTCCTCTCAGGTCGTGAACGCCTATCTGGCGGCCTCGGCCGCCAGGGCACGGCGCGCGCGATGGGACTTCGAGGAGGAGAACCCGTTGCGGGACGCACGGGGGTTCGACCTCGCGCGGGAGGTGGCGGACCAGAGCCAGCTGACCGACGAGGACCTCGGCCTGGCGAACGTGATTCTCACCAATGGGGCCCGGTTGTACGTGGACCATGCCCATCCCGAATACTCCACACCCGAGTGCACCAATCCTCGGGCGGCGGTGATCTGGGACAAGGCGGGTGAACGGGTGATGCACGACGCGGCGGTCCGCGCCTCGGCGATGCCGGCCAACGCCCCGATCCAGCTCTACAAGAACAACACCGACAACAAGGGCGCCTCCTACGGCTGCCATGAGAACTACCTCATGCGCAGGGCCACCTCGTTCGCCGACATCGTCAGGCACCTGACGCCGTTCTTCGTCTCCCGGCAGGTCGTCACCGGCGCGGGCAAGGTCGGCATCGGCCAGGACTCCCGGGGCGAGGGCTTCCAGATCAGCCAGCGGGCCGACTTCTTCGAGGTCGAGGTGGGGCTGGAGACGACGCTCAAGCGGCCGATCATCAACACCCGGGACGAGCCCCACGCCGACCCGGAGAAATACCGTCGCCTGCACGTCATCATCGGCGACGCCAACATGTCGGAGATCTCGACCTACCTGAAGCTGGGGTCCACCGCGCTCGTCCTGGCGATGATCGAGGACGGCTACTTCACCCGCGACCTCGCCGTGGACAACCCCGTCCAGGCCCTGCGCGCGGTCTCACACGACCCCACGCTCAAGTACGAGATCTCCATGCGCGACGGTCGCAAACTGACGGCCGTGCAGCTCCAGATGGAATACCTGGAGCTCGCGCGCAAGTATGCCGAGGAGCGCAGCGCCAACGGCCTGGACGAGCCCACCAAGGACATCCTGGAGCGCTGGGAGTCGGTCCTCACCCGCCTGGCGGAGGATCCGATGCAGCTGTCCGGCGAACTCGACTGGGTGGCCAAGCTGGAGCTTCTGGAGGGATACCGGACCCGTGACGGCCTTCCCTGGTCGCACCCGCGTCTGCAGCTCGTCGATCTCCAGTACTCCGACATCCGTCCCGACCGGGGGCTCTACAACCGGCTGGTCGCCCGGGGCCGCATGCAGCGCCTGGTCACCGAGGAGGAGGTCCAGAGGGCCATCGAGGTGCCGCCCAACGACACCCGGGCCTACTTCCGAGGCCGCTGCCTGAGCCAGTACAGCGAGTCGGTGGCCGCAGCCTCCTGGGACTCGGTCATCTTCGACATCCCCGGCCGTGAGTCGCTGCAGCGCGTCCCCACCCTTGAGCCGCTCCGCGGCACCAAGGCCCACGTGGGCGAGCTGTTCGACCGTTGCCGTACCGCCGCGGAGCTGGTGACGGCGCTCACCGGCGAGCAGTGACGTCCTGAGAGGGGGAGGTGGCCCGGCCGGGCCCCCGCCCCCCCCATCGTGGCCACCCCAACCAGTTAAAACGGGCCCCAGGGGTGGCGGGGGGCGGGGCATCGGGGTAAGGTGCGGGGGCGGTTTG